>NZ_JBMQQG010000035.1:0-11306 GCF_057362405.1 Ginsengibacter sp. | reverse complement strand
TTTTTTTTACTTTCATTAATGCATTCTGTTACTTTGTTTTGATTAATAAAAAATGCACAAGAAAAAATTGGTTGTAATAGGAGGAGGGGCGGCAGGTTTTTTCTGCGCCGTAAATGCTGCGGCTGAAAATAGAAACCTGGAAGTAACGATTGTGGAAAAGACGCATAAACTTTTGAGCAAAGTTAGGGTGAGCGGTGGCGGAAGATGTAATGTTACCCATGCCTGTTTCAGTATTGCGGAGATGATAAAAAAATATCCGCGGGGCCAGAAATTTTTAAGACAATCCTTTCATCATTTTTTTACGACGGATACAATTGAATGGTTTCAAAGCAGGAATGTAGTATTAAAAACGGAAGCCGATGGAAGAATGTTTCCCGAAAGCAATTCTTCTGAAACGATTGTTAATTGCCTTTTGCAGGAAGCAAATAAATACAATGTTCAGATTTTAATGAACCGCGATGTTGTCGGAATTGAAAAAATTTCTTTTGACAATGAGGTAAGCTTATTTCAAATTTCATTTAAAGATGGTTCGGTATTAACATCCGATTTTATTTGTATCGCATGCGGAGGTTATCAAAAAGAAGATCAATATAAATGGATTACCAAACTGGGACATAGCTTTGAGAAGCCAGTGCCATCTTTGTTTACATTTAATATTTTGAAAGATCCGATTTCGGAACTAATGGGTATTTCTATTGAAAATGTACATGTTAAAATTAATGGAACTAAGTTTTTCCAAACTGGCCCTTTATTAATTACCCATTGGGGATTTAGCGGTCCGGCTATTTTGAAACTTTCTGCTTTTGCTGCCAACCTCCTCGCTACTTTGCAATATCATTTTTCCATTACAATAAACTGGTTAGGCGATTACAATGAAAATTCTCTCCTCGAAAAATTCAAATTATTAAGATTAGAATTGGCTTCCAAGAAAATAATTAATAGAAATCCCTTTGATCTTCCAAAGCGACTATGGGAATATCATTTGAAAATTTGTGAAGTTAAACATGAGTTGCGATGGGCCGATCTTCCTTCAAAGCAACAAAATACTTTGGTGAAACAATTATGTTCGCAGCAATTTACAGTGCACGGTAAAACTACGTTTAAAGATGAATTTGTTACGGCCGGCGGCATTAAACTAAATGAGGTGGAAGCAAATACTATGGAAAGCAGAATTGTACCCAATCTTTTTTTTGCCGGTGAAATTTTAGATGTTGATGGAATAACAGGTGGTTTTAATTTTCAACACGCCTGGACGAGTGGTTTTTTAGCTTCAAAAAAAATTAAGCAGTATATAAGAGACGGTGCTAATCTATCATCTACATAAGAATTAGGATTAGCAATATGATGCTGCATACAATTATAATCCCAATCAAGGCATAAGTAATTATTTTTGATTTGTCTAAGGGCATAGTGAATTTATAATAATCCAGATTGAGCTTCAGGTATCATTTGCCACATAAATTGTACCACTAAATCTGCAATGGCTTTTCTTAAAACTGTTGGAAACCTGTTGATTTTCGTACACGGTGGGATTGAAAGTAGCTGAAACCCATGGTAATAAAGATAAATCATATTTAGGCGCCGGATAAAAAAAATCCCGTTACTGATAGAGTAACGGGATTCAACAAATGAAAAAACTATCTATTCACTATCTTCTGCTTTTGTATCTGTATTTTCTTCCTCTTCTCCTTTTGTTACATCATCAACCACCTTTTCAGCTGTAACTTTTTTCTTTTTAGTTTCCTCTTTCAATGCAGCGGCTTTTTGCTTTTCTAAAGCGGCTTCACCGTCACTATCCATTTTCTTTTTAAGATCGGCTAATACGCCAAGATCGCCTAACGTTGTTTTTTCAACTTTGCTCTGTATATTTTTTACGGCTTTCTTCGTTGTCTCGGCTTCAGCTCTTTTCTCTTTTATCTCGGCATTTTTTTCTTCTACTTTCGCCTGTTCCCAAATACGGCTATGGCTAAGAATGATCTTTTTATCATTTCGGTCAAATTCAATAACCATAAATTTGGCTATATCATCTATGCCAATAAAAGTGTCATCTTCTTTTCTTAAGTGACGGGCAGGTGCAAATCCCTCGAGACCATAAGGAAGCTGAACGGTTGCTCCTTTATCATCCTTCCTGGTAACGGTTCCTTCGTGTATGCTGCCAACAGGGAAAGTTTCTTCCAAGGAGTTCCACGGATCTTCTTCAATTTGTTTGTGCCCAAGCTGCAACTTGCGGTTTTCTTTATCAATGCTCATGATAATAACATCAATTTCGTTACCAACTTTCGTGTATTCGTTGGGGTTATTAAAACGCTTTAACCAGCTAAGGTCACTGATGTGTATCATGCCGCCAATGCCCGGAGATAATTCAACAAACACACCATAAGGGGTAATGTTTTTAACCAATCCTTTGTGCTTGCTGCCTTCAGGATATTTAGTTTCTATTGTGTTCCATGGATCCTCTGTCATTTGCTTAATAGACAAACTCATCTTGCGATCTTCCTTGCTGAGTGTTACCACTTTTGATTCATATTCATCACCCAGTTTAAAGAATTCTTTTGCATTGATAGGCGTGTTTGCCCATGTAATTTCACTTACGTGAACGAGGCCTTCAACACCAGGGAATATTTCAAGGAATGCTCCGTAGTCTTCAATATTTACAACTTTGCCCTTTACAATTTCTCCTTCTTTTACAGTATCTGGTAAAGTATCCCATGGATGAGGTGTTAATTGCTTCAATCCAAGACTGATGCGTTTTTTATCATCATCAAAATCAAGTACAACAACATTGAGTTTTTGATCAAGTTTCAATACTTCACTTGGGTGATTAATACGTCCCCAGCTAATATCAGTTATGTATAATAAACCATCTAAGCCACCAAGATCGAGGAATGCACCAAAGTCTGTGATGTTTTTAATAGTACCTTCCAACACCTGGCCTTTTTCCAGTTTTCCGATAATTTCAGCACGCTGTTGTTCAATATCACTTTCTATAAGTGCTTTATGCGAAACAACTGCATTTTTAATTGCTTCATTAATTTTTACAACTTTAAATTCCATTGTTTTACCAACGAACTGATCGTAATCAGTTACAGGTTTCACGTCTATCTGAGAACCTGGCAGGAATGTTTCCATACCAAATACATCAACGATAAGGCCGCCCTTAGTTTTACTGGTAACAAGACCTGTAACAATTTCACCTGTTTTATGCATATCAACAATTCTTTCCCATGCACGGGTGGTGCGGGCTTGCTTGCGGCTTAAGTGAAGATTACCATCCCTGTCTTCTTTTTCAGCAACCATTACTTCCACGTCATCGCCTACCTTAAGATTCGGCATATCGCGAAACTCATTTAAAGAAATAAGTCCGTCACTTTTAAAGCCGATATTAATTACAACATCTGTTTTGGTCATTCCCACGACAGTGCCGTGAATCATTTCATTGTCGTTAATCTGCTTAAAAGTCTTGTCGTAAACTTCATCATATTTTTTTCTCTCTTCCTTGTTATATGATGTTACATTTCTCTTGTCCACCGTCCAGTCAAAATCATCATGAGGTGTTGAGAGAGCTTCTTCATGAATTTCAACTTCTGTAGGTTGCACCTCTGTGGCGGCTTGTGTAGATTCCACGTCAGGAAAATCGGGGAAAGGAACGCCTTCGATACCTCCCTGCGGCATTTCTTCAATAGTTTGTTTAATTTCCGCGTCAGTTCCGGCATTCAAAACGGGACTTGGATCACTTTTCATTTGTTCTTCCATAATAATTATTATAAACAGGTGATTTTTTTATTGCTGCATCCCTTAGTTCAGGATCCTGCTCATCAGCATTTGGTTAATAAATTATTTCTTAAATTTTGTCCCAAATGTTTTTTTATTTTTGGGACTGCAAAGGTAATAAAATACTCGTATTTTCGGGTATTTTAAGTTAATTATCCGGAATTTTTTCTGTTGAGTTTTTTCTGGGAAATTTTGATTTAAATAGGCGATGTAATTTAAAAAATCCGCCATGCATAATTGAGATCGATTTTCCTAAATTGCAGATATTTTTTTGACAAAAAAATAACAATGAAACGATGGCTTGATAGTTTGAAGCGAACACGGGTGGTTAAGTCCATAATTTACTTCTTTGTGGGAATATTTACGTATCCCGGATTTGCAATCGTAAATAGTATTAAGATAACCGGTACGGAGCACTTTAAAAATCTTCCAAAAAGAAATGTACTGTTTGTAAGCAACCATCAAACCTACTTTGCGGATGTAATTATGTTTCTCCATATTTTTTGCGCAGTTAAATGGCGAAAGCAAAACAGGCTGGGCATTCCCTTTTATCTGTTAAATCCATTTACGCGGGTATATTATGTAGCAGCAGCAGAAACCATGAAAAGTAGCGTTATAAGCCGGATTTTCAGATGGGCAGGTGCCATAACGGTTAAGCGTACATGGAGAGCTGAAGGAAAGGAAGTGCAAAGAGGTCTTGATCCGGGCGATACACGAAAAATCGGTAGGGCTCTTGAAAATAATTGGGTGATAACCTTCCCACAGGGAACCACAAAGCCTTTCGCTCCCGGGAGAAAAGGAACGGCCTTTATAATTAAGAATTATAAACCAATAGTGATTCCTGTCGTGATAAGCGGATTTTGGCGTGCCTTTAATAAAAAAGGATTAAAATTCAAGAAAAAGGGGACTCTCTTAAACGTGCATTTTAAAGAACCTCTACAATTTACCTACGAAGAAAGCATTGATGCCATCCTGGAAACAGTGATGGATGCGATTGAGCAAAGCAAAAAGTTTATGATGAAAAGCAAACACCATTTAATAACGGCACTGGATAAATAATTGATTATTGGTTTAGTTATCCTTTGTAAATAGCGCTTTCAACTCACCCGCGTCCATTGGCTTCATTTTCCCACCAAGTATTAATCTAAGTTGCCTTCGCCGTAAAGCACTTGCAAAAAGAGAATGCTCCTCTTCCGTCTCCGGTTCAAGCACAGGCACAGGTCTGGGTTTGCTATTTGGATCGAGTGCAACAAAAGTATAGTAAGCCTCATTGCTTTTATAACGGTACTGCTGAATAATATCTTCGCCCCAAACATTTAAATGTACTTCCATGCTGGTAGTAAATGACCTTGTTACTTTTGCTTCGATGTGTACAACATTGCCAAGTTTAATGGGGTTGGTAAAAGAAATGTTATCTACTGAAGCGGTTACCACCGGGGCATTACAATGTTTCGTTCCCGATATCGCAGCGGCAATATCCATCCAATACATCAATCGGCCACCCATCAGGTTACCAAACGTATTAGTATCATTGGGCAAAACAATTTCTGTCATGATTACTAAACTCTCCAAAGCCTTTTTTGAAATCATTTTTTTTAATTTTTGCAAAGATAAGGTTGCATAGTGAAGATGGCAGATTGAATGTTATTAATGCCGTAAACCTGCTTTTGTTTTATATTTAGTAATCATATAAATGTTTTTGAATGAGTGCTTCCACAGAAATAATTACTAAAGATGATTTGCTGTTATTGCCCTTGCCATCAACAATTGACGAGGTGATTAATCAACTCGAAAAAATTATTTTTTATTGCAAAACCAACAATAGTTGTGCGGGCTATTTTGCGGTTTTATATCATAAGGTTACTTGTAAAGTGAGGGATTGCATTAACATTAATGAGTTTGAAGATGGTTTAAGAATGGGACGGTTAGATGTAACATTTGCTAATCGCTATCTCATAGCATTTCATGACTGGATAGCGGGTAAGCCAACCACTAACTCGTGGAAGATTGCATTCGACGCAATTGCTCCGAATAAATCCCTGGTACTTCAGCATCTGCTATTAGGAATGAATGCACATATTAATCTTGACCTTGGAATAGCCACAACATCAGTAATGGAAGGATTCGTTTTGGAGGATATCCATAAGGATTTCGACATAATTAATTCCATCTTATCTTCTATGATCGACAATATTGAAGATTGCCTTACTAAAATAAATCCGCTTATGCGGTTGCTTAACTTACATATCTATAAGTATGATGAAATGTTGGTTCAGTTTAGTATAAAAACGGCGAGGGATGGCGCCTGGGTTTTTGCGCAAGAATTAAATGGTAAAAAAGGAAATGACTATATCAGCTGTGTAAGTTCCAGAGATGCAAGCATTCAACAAATAGGAAACAGTATTGCCAACCCTCGTGGATTTTTATTAAAACTGATCGCCGGCTTAATCCGTCTATTCGAAAAAAGGAACGTGTCTGCAGTGATAGATTTCCTTGGTGCTTAGGCCAAAAAAATACTGCTTTATTTATTTGGTGGATAGATTTTGATTATAGAATTTCACCCTCCGTTATGACAAATATTTCTTTTGAAAATACGCAAGTGGCTTTTGAATATAAAAGCGATAAAGAATTAAAAAAAGCCAAATTTCTTTTTTCTTCAATGGGCAAAGCATGGTTAGTAAAGCTTGGTCTGAAACTAACACCATGGGCGCTCAAAATAGGTTTACCTGTTAAAGGGTTGATCAGGCAAACAATTTTTAGCCAGTTTGTAGGCGGAGAATCTTTGCAGGAAACTTCCGCTGTCGCTGATAAGTTGGGAAAATTTAATGTGCAGGTAATTCTTGATTACGGAGTAGAGGGAAAAGAGGGTGAAGAAAATTTTGATGAAGCCAGGGATGTATTTATTCAATCTATTCAATACGCTTCCACTCAAAGTAACATTCCGTTTATGAGCGTGAAACTAACGGGCTACGCCAGGTTTGGTTTGCTTCAGAAGTTACACGAAGCATCCAGGTATAATGATATTGTCCGGGGAATTGTTCCTTTAGAATCATTAAATGAAAATGAAAAAGAAGAGTGGTTGCGGGTTGTAAACCGGTTAGATACAATTTGTAAAACGGCAAAAAGCAAAAATATAGGTGTACTCGTTGACGCGGAAGAAACATGGATACAGGATCCAGTAGATGCGTTGACCATGCAAATGATGCAGAAATACAATATTGAAAAAGCCGTCGTTTATAATACAGCTCAGCTTTACAGGAAAGACCGGTTGCAATTTATTATAGACAGTTGCCGGTTTGCCAAAGAAAATAAATTCGAATTAGGGATGAAATTAGTGCGGGGCGCTTATATGGATAAAGAACGTGAACGTGCCTCTTTATTGGGCTACTCTTCTCCGATAAATGATAATAAGCAGGCAACTGACAACGACTTTAATGCTGCTACCGAATTTTGCATAAACCCTGAAAATCGTGTATTCATTATAGTTGGTTCACACAATGAATACAGCAATTTGTATGCGACAGAATTGATGAGGAAATTTGGCCTGCCTCTACATTATGATCGTGTTCATTTCTCTCAATTGTATGGAATGAGTGATAATATTTCATTTAACCTGGCAAAGGCAGGTTGTTTTGTTAGCAAATATTTACCCTTCGGTCCCATAAAAGATGTAATTCCATACCTCATGAGAAGGGCGCAGGAAAACGCTTCCGTAAGTGGGCAAACCGGAAGAGAACTTGGATTAATAAAAAAGGAGTTAGCAAGACGAAAAAATATTCATTGAGTAATCGTCATATAGTCAATAGGTATTTTATAGCATTCAAGGCCTCAATGTCCAGTTGATTTTTTTTACATCTTTATAACCTGGTTTTCGACTAACGCAAAAACGATATCTTTCTTATTTGGCTTGATTTTATGCAGTCCCGTAAACATACTGAAAGCCGGCAGCACCGCATATTGTTCGGTAAAATAGAAGCATGGTAACATAAAGGATTGCTTGCCGTTTCCACTGACTCTAATTCCAGGATGGATATGACCGGAAAACGTAAAAAGATCTTCGTCATCCATTTCGCATTCTGACGCTATATCGTGCGTAAAACAAAATTTATTTATAGATAGTTTTTTATTTTCGATTTTAATATTGCCTTCTGCATAAAATTTATCAGTAAGAATATCGTGATTACCTTTTATAAGATGGATGCTAACCGAATCAATATCATTTCGCCACTTTAAAAAAAGGTCAATCTCTTTGTTAGCACGACTATGAAACATATCGCCTGCAATTAGCAACAAATCCGGTTTAAAATATTGTATTTGTGTAAATAATCTTTGCAGATCCTCTTTAAAAATATTTTGAGGAACTCCGATTCCTTCTTTTCTAAAATGACCGGTCTTTCCAAAATGTAAATCCGAAAGTATCAGCGCTTTTTCTTGCTCCCAATAAATGCAGCGGGCAGGAGAGAGCCAAAATGTTTGATTACGAAGAATAAATTTGTGGGGAGAAAACAATTTTTTAAGACTGCAATTTAAAACATCGGCGAAATAATTCTAAAAGTATTTGTAACCCTCCTCCGGAGGGCAGAGAGGCCATTATTTCTCCAACTGCATTTGCATTCTCTTAACCCTGTCTTCTAATTTTTCGGAAGTAAGATTTTCCCGCATGCTATCAACTTTAATCGGGAAGCAAAATGGTGTAAGCCTGTTTGGGAAAGTGATTATGATTTTACTTTGTTGAATTCGCTCCAGCATGTTGCGAAGTCTTTCTTCTTCCATTTGTTGTTCCATCACTTCGTTGTATGATTGGCGAAGTAATAAGTTGCCTGGCTCGTATTCCGCAAATACATTAAACAGGAGTGAAGCCGATGATTGAAGATGCCTTGCTTTTTTTTGCTCACCGGGGAAGCCCGTAAAAATTAATCCGCCAATTACTGCAACGTCCCTGAACTTTCTCTTGGCCATCTCCACACTGTTCAGGCTTCGTTGTATGTCATTTAATAAATTATCCGGAGAAAATAATTCGTATGAATTGGTGTCATCTAACGGTATCGGCTGGTCGCTAAGTAATTCAAAGCCATAATCATTCATGGCGATTGAAAATGTAATGGGAGTAATACGGCTTATCCGGTATGCTAAAACAGCTGCCATGGCTTCGTGTACCAATCTTCCTTCAAAAGGGAAAACAAAAAGATGGAACCCGTCTTTTGTTTCGATATGTTCAATAAGTAATTCATTTTGTTTTGGAATATGAGAAAGATATTCCTGCAACTCAAATAATGGTTGTAATGCTCTTATTTCAGGAAGAATATTCCTTTTGTCTTTCTTATGCAGCAGCAGGCCTGCCTCATCAAATTTCTTTCTCAGCATAAATCCAAGGTTAGCTGATAGAGGCATCCGGCCTCCCTGCCAGCTTGGAATAATGGATTTTTTTGCATTCGATTTTCTAACCAATGCAGTCATCTCTTTAACCATTACAAATTCCAGGTTTCGTCCGGCCAGGGTAAAGTTGTTGCCTGGTTGCAGGCGTGCAATAAACCATTCCTCAATAACACCTACAAATCCGCCGCTGATAAATTTCACTTTCATCATAGGGTCACTAACGATCGTGCCTATGTGCATCCTGTGCCGCATAGCAATTCGGCGATTATTTATTTTATATAGTCCATCAATAATTTCTATTTTTTTATAATCGTCATATTGATTTAATGCAACACCACCTGTTGTTGCGAACTGAATAATCTGCAGCCATTCATCATCCGTTATATCGCGGTAGCAATAAGTTGTTTTTATTTCTTTAAAAATTTGTTCTGGAATAAATCCATCGGAAATAGCAAGGGTGCTTAAGTATTGAATCAGGACATCAAAACATAAGAGCCTGGGCTCACGGCTTTCAATTAATTTAATGTCCGTTGCTTCTTTAAGAGCGGCAGCTTCTATCAACTCAAGTGAATGAGTTGGCAGAAAATATATCTTACTCACTTCTCCAGGTCGGTGGCCGCTCCTTCCCGCACGTTGCAAAAACCTTGCAACTCCCTTCGGCGAACCAACCTGTATAACGGTCTCGACTGGACGAAAATCAACTCCCAGGTCGAGACTTGCTGTGCATACAACGGCTTTGAGTTTCCCTGTGTGCAAATTTTCTTCAACCCAACTTCTTAATTCCGGTTCAATACTTCCATGATGCAATGCAATGGCGCCCGCAAGCTCGGGGCAAGCAGTAAGTAAAGCCTGGTACCACATTTCGCTCATGCCCCTGGTGTTAATGAAAATGAGCGTGGTAGTGCTTTTCATAATGATGGGAATAACTTTATGAACCAGCTTTATGCCCAAGTGCCCTGCCCATGGAAACGTTTCGATCTCATCGGGAAAAACAGACTCAATTTGTATGGGCTTATCGATTTTAGCGGTTATTGTCTCGCCAAATTTTTGCGGGGGTTGCTGTAATAAGTTAGCAATCGGAGAAAGCAACACTTCCCTTGCCTCTTGAAGATTTCCTATCGTTGCTGAGATACCCCAGAGAGAACACCGACTATTACCTGTTAACGATTGACAATTTATAATTCTCGAAATCGCCAACTCGACCTGTACGCCTCTTTTCGATCCCAATAACTCATGCCATTCATCAACAGCAATTAATTTTAAAGAAGCAAATATTTCAGGATAATTTTTTTGGGCCAAAAGAAGATGCAGGCTTTCCGGGGTAATGATAAGCACTTCAGGAACCTGCCGTTTTTGTTTTTGTCTTTCACTAATGCTTGTATCTCCGTTTCTAATGCCCACTTTCCAATTCATTCCAAGCTCGTAAATTACTTCTTCCATTGCCCGTCCAATATCGGTGGCAAGCGCCCTTAAAGGCGTTATCCATAAAAGCTGCAGGTTATTTTTTGATTTTGATTGGTAGTTTTTTGGATGGTCATTTATAAAATCAATAATAGTCCCGAGAAAAACTGAAAATGTTTTCCCGCAACCGGTTGGAGCATTTACAAGTCCTGATTTTTTGTTGATGATATGTTGCCATGTTTCCAGTTGAAACTTAAAAGGTGACAGCCCTTTTTCCTGTAGCCAGGTGTTGATAACGGCGTGACCTTTGGTAGTTTCTAATTTCACTTTGGCTTTATAAAGTTTTCAGGTATTCTATAAGTGCAGTTCTTTCTTCGTTTGAGAACTTGTCGCCAAAGGCATGTCCTGCGTTGCTATAACCTTTAAGTGTAGTATTATAAACGTCTTTGTTTATTGGGGCGGCTTCTTCTTTGTATTTCCATCCCGGCGAATCAATGTCGTATTGTGGATTTTTAAAATCACGACTCCAGTATTTTGGCCTTAGCTTACTGTTCAATAATGTTTCCAGATTGGGTACAGAGCCATTATGCAAATAAGGTGCTGTAGCCCAAATGCCATCCAGCGGCGGCGCAATGTATCCTCTAAAAGGTACAAGTTTTGCAGGATGGTCCCCTGTTGTAAACCAGCTTTGATTGAACCAATCTACAAATTGAGGACTACTATAATTTGATGAATAAAGTAAAGAATCAGTTTGAATA
>NZ_JBMQQG010000034.1:0-3532 GCF_057362405.1 Ginsengibacter sp. | reverse complement strand
CTCATTCTCGTTATTGCCTGTATCAACTTCATGAACCTTGCCACAGCAAGGGCTACCGACAGGTCTAAAGAAGTTGGCCTGCGTAAAGTGTTGGGTGCGGTTCGCGGGCAATTGGCAGCGCAATTCTTATTCGAATCTATTTTATTTGCAACAGTTTCGGCTATTCTTGCTGTAGGACTACTACAATTAATCATGCCTGCATATACTGGTTTTTTAGGTTATGCATTACCGTCATATTGGAGCAATCCGTGGTTGTATATGTTTATTGCAGGCGTTATAATTGTGGTTGGCCTGGTTGCCGGAAGTTACCCTGCACTATTGATGTCTTCATTTTCTCCTATTGAATCGCTGAAAGGAAAACTCAATTTGGGAAAGTATGGAGCCTTCTTCCGGAAAGCACTGGTTGTTTTCCAGTTTGCCATTTCGGTATTACTGATCATCAGCGTTACGATTGTAATGAAACAAATGCACTATGTTAGAAATACAGATCTCGGATTTAATAAGGAGCAATCTATGATTGTGAAAATAGATAACGGAAGTATTTATGACAACAAGACGAAGTTCAAAAATGAACTGGAGATGGATCCTGATGTGAAGAGCGTTTCGCTAATGTCGGGCGAACCCGGTGGTTTTCACGATACCTATGGATTTGAAGCACAAGGTAAACCGGGAGAGAAGCTAATGCTCAATACAGAGTTTTCTGATTTTCAATATGTAAAAGCACTGGGACTGAAAATTGTTGCGGGAAGGGATTTTTCGCCATCGTTTCCTACAGATTCCACCTCGTCTGTAATTATTAACGAATCTGCTGCTGCCAGCCTTGGGTATACACCGCAACAGGCAATTGGTACATGGATTAAGAATATAACAATTGATAGTACCCGCAGAACCATTGTTGGGGTGGTAAAAGATTTTCATTTTACTTCGCTGAAAGAACCGATAGGCCCTCTTGTTATTTCTACTAAAAGTGGCGACAGGCGACTTGCTTTGATTCAACTAAAAACAGCTAACCTGCCGACTGCCATCAATCGCATAAAGAAAATATACAGCGATGCTGCACCGGACTATCCCTTTGAATATACTTTTCTCGATGAGAAATTTGATCAGCTTTATAAATCTGAAATTAAACAAGAAACGTTATTAGGCGTCTTCTCAATGATCGCCATTTGTATTGCCTGCCTTGGTTTATTTGGGCTGGCGTCTTATACAGCTATTAAAAGAACCAAAGAGATTGGCATAAGAAAAGTAATTGGCTCATCGGTACAGAACATTGTGCTCTTACTTTCAAAAGATTTATTGAAACCAGTCTTGTTAGGAACTATTTTAGCAGTACCTGCGGGTTATTATATTATGCAAAAATGGTTGCAGGGTTTTGCCTACCGTGTACATGTAGATTGGTGGTTGTTTGGATTGGCTTCGCTTGTTGCAGTATTGATCGCATTGATCACCGTTAGTTTCCAGGCAATAAAAGCTGCCGTTGCCAACCCGGTTAAAAGTTTGAGGACGGAATAAAGGCTCCCAGGCCCGTTCTGAAGAGGGGCCTGGGACGCTTCTAAATATGGATGATGTTTAATTTAATATAAGTTTAAATCTTTCCTCCTGTGCATTATAAACTCTTTATTTAACCTTTTTACTATACTCATCTTTTCCATTGTAGTGCGAGATGAGGCCAGTGATATTTCCATTAGCATCTTTCAGAAATTCAATTCTTGCATCAATAATCCTGAGATAAAAATTTATTGGATCCTCGGCAAACAATGGCGATTTTGGCAGGCCTCCCTCCGGCGCCCTGATTTGCAAGCGACCGTCTTCTAAAGTAATGAAAGCATGGTGTTTTTTATCAAACTCATATTTGCCGGTATATTTTTCGAGTACCGGGTCAAGGAGATTTATTTCCGGGTGTATATGCATTAACTCATAGGGCTTGTGGAAAAGTATAGCGGAGATTGCGACATTGAGAGCCGTCAATCCCTCATCATACCATCCTTCATTGTTCAATAAAATAATAGTAACATCTTCGCTGGGATAGTAAGTAAAGTCCGCCATAAATCCCGGCAGGCCACCACCGTGAGCAATAAATTTTCTTCCGTACAATGTATCAATGAGCCAGCCATAACCATAATGTTCCAGGTGCGGCGTTAATGCCTGCTTCCAGGAATCTGCAGAAATAATTTCTTTATTGGCAACCGCCTTTGCCCACTTGTACATATCTCCTGTAGTGCTGAAAATTGCGCCGGCGGCATAAGTGACGGTTGAGTCCCATCGTTGAGCAATAATTTGTTCTTTATCATTTAGTTTTTTATAGCCAATGGCAATGTTGGTGTCTTTTGCATCTCTGAAATCAAATAACGAATGCGTCATTTGTAAGGGAGTAAAAATGATGTCCTTTATATTTTGTTCGTATGATTTGCCGGTTACTTTTTCAATAATTAATCCAAGCAAATAATAACCTGAATTATCGTAAGAATATTTTGTTCCCGGTTTGAAATCAAGTGGATGTTTAAAAATTAAATCCAATACCAGTTGTTTATTTACCGGATTACAAACGATGGCGGAATCATTCTCATCTATATCATTGGTGTAATTATAAATACCCGACGTATGCGTTAATAAATTTTCCAGTGTTATGTTATCAGCGTACAAAAAAGCGGGGAAATATTTGCTCAGCTTATCCCGAACAGAAAGTTTGCCTTCTTCCTGCAATTTTAAAATAACGCTTGAAGTAAATTGTTTGGTAACAGAACCAATTTGAAAAATGGTATTCGAATCATTGAAAATGTGTCTCGCTACATTTTTTAAGCCATAACTTTTTTGCAAAATTATTTTTCCTTTTTCGGCAATTAATGCTGAGCCATTAAACTTGTACATTTTATTTGCAGATGCCAGGTATTCATCAAGCTTTTGTGCAAGTGAGTCACCAGGCTGCTGTGCGTTCGCATCAACATACATCACAACAATTAACGCAATGAGTAGACCGGCCTTATAATATTTCATACCCGGGTTCAATTTATTTTTTATTCAATCCGTTATCTGTTGCCTGCTCATGAAATATAAATGCAGTATATGAATAATCAGTTGCCTCAATATAATATTTAGTAAGTAGCCACCAGGCAATCATTTTGTTTGGTAACGTCTTTCCTATTGCCTATTTTAAAAATATTATTATGAGGCAGGGCGACTGAATATATTATAAATTGACAGGTTAAAAATAAAAAATATTGCGGTTGAAATGTCGTTGGTCAAAGACAGACTAACAAGTCCTGGCACGTTTATAGATTTGAAAAGAGAAACACCAACACAGGCTAAAAGTTACGAGTCTATAAAAGCTGCGGTTGCTTATCCTATAAAATCTTTACGGAATGAATAGGTTAGGATACATTAGCCACCCGGCTCACCCTTTGCAGTCTATCCACATTAATAAACCCTGGTTGAATTTAGACTTTGCCGGCGTAACTGCCAGGTGCGCATACAATCTTTTTGGTATAACATTGTTGTTGTTGATGTAAATTGCCAAACTTCATTAAATTGCATT
>NZ_JBMQQG010000033.1:0-9574 GCF_057362405.1 Ginsengibacter sp. | reverse complement strand
TTCAAAGTGCAGCAAAGCGGATCAGCATTATGGGCATCTGTAATAAAACGGCGGGCATGCTTAGCCCGATAATTGTAGGTGGCCTGGTTTTAAAAAATGCAACTTCCATCGAGGAGAAAATTATGTCTGCGACTGATATCAATCAAAAAGACATCCTGTTAAATGACCTCGCCCACAGGGTGATCACACCCTATATCATTATTACCGTAGTATTAATCATCATGGCCCTCATGATCACCAAATCATCTTTGCCTGAAATTGCATCTGATAAAAAAGAAACCAATGTTCACCAACCAATCCTCGAAAAAGCGAGCGTGTTCCAATATCCCCATCTAATGTTAGGGGTATTATGTCTTTTCCTATATGTAGGAGTGGAAGTAATGGCAGGTGATGCCATTGGAACTTACGGGAAACACATGGGCATGCCGCTGGATCAAACGAAGTACTTTACTGCATTTACTTTGTTTGCAATGTTGGCGGGGTATGTTATTGGCATTTTTACCATTCCCAAATTTATTTCGCAACAAAAGGCGTTGGCTATCTCAGCTATATTGAGCATTATTTTTACAACAGGTGTTTTTGTTACGACTGGCTACACTTCTATAACTTTTATTGCTTTGCTTGGCCTGGCCAATGCATTGATGTGGCCCGCCATTTTTCCACTGGCTATTGACGGGCTTGGGAGTCATACCAAATTTGCTTCTGCGCTGCTTATAATGGGCATTGCGGGCGGAGCGGTAATCCCGTTGGTTTATACGAACCTGAGAGATGCAGTACATCTCTCCAATTCACTATCTTTTTTTACATGTATGCTTCCCTGTTATGTCTATATTTTTTATTATGCCGTTAAAGGATTCAGGGTTGGAAAACCTTTTGTATTGGCGGTAGCATAAAACCCTTCTGAAAAAATAGAAAGACGAATAGAATAATTTATTGAAATGGGTTATGCCTGTACGTCTTTATCATCTTTCCTGTTGAGAAAAGTCATAAGCACGCCAAATACAAGAAAGGAAAATCCGGTGTAAAAATTTAGTTTATGCGCCAACACATCAGAAACTAATCCACCAATTATCAGCACTAATGAAATAAGTATAAAGAAGATTCCGATTACAAAACCAAGGTTATTTAATTTTTTATACATGATGAATCTTATTAAAAGAATATAAGGTTTAAGAGGATAGTAATCGCTATTAAAATAAGGCCCAGTGGCACTACCCGCAGGTACCATTTATCCTGGTGATAAGTTGGCTTTTCCGTTAACGAATAGACAAGCCCTTTTAATTCAGCTTCTGGTTTTGGCTTTGTGAACAGGCTTACGATAATGGTTGTACAGAAATTTACGATCCATGATACGGAAGCAACAATGAAAGCCTGTCCCATGCCACTGTGTATCTCGTATAAAGGATAAATCCAACCTCCTTTGCCTTCGGCTAATGTAAGCCCGTGAGTAAGCGCAGCGGCGATAGTACCGGCGAGAAGTCCGAAGAAGGCACCATGACCGGTTGTCCTTTTCCAAAACATTCCCAATAAAAAAGTAGCAAACAAAGGCCCGTTTACAAAACTAAACACGAGCTGAAGAAAATCATTTATGTTATTAAAGCTCTTGGCGATGTATGCCGTTACAATGGATAAAAGTATGCCCGCAACGGTAACTACTTTTCCTACGATAAGATAATGCCTGTCTGATTTATTTTTTATGAAGTAAGATTGATAAATATCAAAAGTAAATACAGAGTTGAATGCCGTTACATTACCAGCCATTCCGCTCATAAAGGAAGCGATCAGTGCTGTAATACCTACGCCCAGCAGGCCTGTTGGATAATAATGTGAAATAAGCGAGGGCAACGTCATCGTGTAATCGAGACCACCTTTCCCATCGGAAGGAATACTAAATCCTCTTGATGCCAGGGCTGGTTGTAAAAGCGCAATAGCAATAACACCGGGTAACACAACAATTAACGGCATAAACATTTTTGGGATAGCAGCAATAATAGGAGTTCGCTGTGCGGCATTCATATTTTTTGCCATCATGGCTCTTTGTACCACAAGGAAATCCGTGCACCAATAACCAAACGACATAACGAAACCCAGCCCGAATATTAACGACATAAAATTTATCCCCATCGGGTTCGCATCTGCATGGCCCATATATTTCCACGCATGCGTAAGTTGTGGTTGCAGCAATGTTTTAATATTTGCCCAACCACCGGCGTCGTGCAATGCTACCACTACAAGAGGGGAGAGGCCCAGTACTATTAAGAAAAATTGAAGTACCTCATTATATACAGCACTTGTTAATCCACCGAGAAATGTATAGATCATTACAATGCTTGCCGCCAGCCAAATGGAGACATCAAAGTCCCAATGCAAAATAACCTCAAGCAATTTTGCCAATGCATATAAAGAAATACCTGATGAAAAAATTGTCATCACGGCAAATGAAACTGCGTTTAGCCCTCTTGTTTTTTCGTCAAAGCGAAGCTTCAGGAATTCAGGAACACTCCTGGCCCTGCTGCCATAATAAAATGGCATCATGAACACGCCAAGAAATACCATCGCGAATATGGCGCCGACCCAATAAAAATGAACTGTCATAATTCCATACTTCGCTCCGGATGCCACCATGCCGAGCACTTCCTGTGCTCCCAGATTCGCCGATATAAAGGCAAGACTCGTAATCCATAATGGTATGTTTCGTCCGCTGGTTAAAAAATCATTACTTGTCTTAATTCTTTTCTTAATTATGAAACCAACGCCTATAACAAAAAGAAAATAAATGATAATGATGAGGTAATCTGCAATGTGAAGATTCATATCAGTCGTACAATTAATTAGGAAGGAATACGGACACAATATATTATTTATAATTACAATTACGGAAAAAGTTTTTCATAAACTTTATAAAAATTATAAAATGAAATAATAGATAGTTTAAAAACTCAGGAGGTGAGTGACGAGGTTCTCGCAACCAGCACTGAGGGTAATACGATTGCCTCATCGGCAAGATTATATTTCTTTTTTTCGATCCCTTTAAATAAAAGTTCTGCAGCGGTTTTACCAATTTCGAAAGCTGGTTGGGTGATGGTAGAAAGCGGGGGATTCAGTATGGGTGCAGTTTCCATCGTTGAGAATACAATAACTTTTAATTTATCCGGGATAGAAACGTTGGTTTCACTACATATCAGATAAACAGTCATTGCCAATCTTTCAACAGAAGCAACAATACCATCAGGTGGGTTGTTACCTGTGAGTAGTTTCTTAATTTGCGAATATACCTCGGCGTTAGTTCCCTTGCATTCAACAATGGCATTGTCCGGTTCATTAATATTTTTTTCAATAAGCGCCGCTTTAAATCCGTCGGCTCTTTTGTTGCAGATGCTAAGGCTCGTAGATATTGATAAAAATACAAGGTTATGGCAACCGTTGTCTATTAAATGTAATGCTGCCTGGTAGCCACTTTCGTAATCATTGGTGGTTACGCTTGCAGCATGAATGCCCTCAATCTTCCGATCAAAAAAAACAACAGGTATATTTTCATCCAGGAGTTTTTTTATATGTTCGGCGTTAGTTGTTTCGCTGGTAACGGAAATCAAAATTCCGTCTACGCGGCCACTGCTACATTCATTGACGATTGATATTTCATTTAAAAATTTTTCATGAGAAAGATAGATTAATACATGATATGCTTTTCGTTCAGCTACTGATTGAATACCGTTAATAGCCAATGAAAAAAAATTGTCTGCAACTTCCGGAAGTATAACGGCTATGGTTTTGCTTTTCTTATTTCGAAGGCTGCTTGCATAAGGATTCATGGTGTAATTAAGGCGTGACGCGGCTTCCAGGATTATTTTTTTTGTTTGTTCACTAATCTCGTGACTGTCACGCAAAGCTTTTGAAACAGTAGCAACTGAAACATTTAATTCCTTTGCAAGTTCCTTCATATTTATTTTTTTCTTCTCCTGCATTTTTATCAACCATTAAAAACTCATATAATATTTATAGTGTTGCACTGGCATTTACGAAACCGGTTTCGTAAATAAAACTATGCTTTTTTATAAAAGTGATACAAAAAAAAAGGAATTTAGCATTAATAAGTTTAGCGAGAGAAAAACGATTGCATATCAAATTACGGATTGCAATTCTACATTAAAGACAATAAGGGATCAGGCGAAATTGTTTTGATTTTATATACAGGCCAATTTGCTTCGCCATCGAAAGTGATTCAAATATGATTGGATGAGTGGTTTATAGAGCGATCAACCTATAAATTGCTCGTTGAATCATGTGATGATAATGTACTGATATGTCCGGAACATTTTAAACACACGATAAAACTGTTGTGTTTTTTTAATGAAAATTAAATAAGTGTGAAAAAAACATTTATTATTTAATACAATAATTATTAATAACCATAAAAGTAAAATGCGTATGAGAGTGCTTCGTTTTATGCTGCTAAAAAAAAGAGTGGCTGCAATGTTAACAATCGTAACGTTATTACCTGCCATAATGATGGCCCAGGCAGGCGGTAATAAGGAAGTTACGGGAAAAGTAACAGACAATTCCGGTAACGCCTTGTCGGGAGTAACCGTTAGTGTTAAGTCAACGTCAACTGCCACGGCCACCAATGGCAGAGGCGTTTATACCATTAAGGCTAAAGAAGGAGACGTGCTTGTTTTCAGCTCTGCTTCTTTTTCTCCTAAAGAAGTTGCCGTAACTGCTGCGTCGGTATATAATGTAGTGATGGAAGCTTCCGTGACTACTTTGGGCGATGTTGTGGTTGTTGGGTATGGTAAGTCATCTAAAAGAACGCTTGCCAGCGCTATCACATCCGTTAAGCCGGAAGAATTCAACCGCGGTTCCATAAGCGATGTAGGGCAGTTATTGCAGGGCAAAGCCCCTGGTTTAAATATTACTTCGAGCGGGGATCCTAACAGACCTGCTGCGGTTATACTGCGAGGTCCGACTACCCTGAACAGTTCTCAAGGCATATTTTATGTTATTGATGGGGTGCCTGGTGCTGATATTGCAAGCGTTGCTCCCGATGACATTGCTTCCATCGACATTCTAAAAGATGCCGCAGCTACAGCGATTTATGGTAACCGAGCATCAAATGGTGTTATAATAATCACAACTAAAAGGGCCAAGAAGGGTGAACCCATGCTATCCTATAATGGCTATGTGAGTCTTGAAAGTGTATCAAGCCAATTAAAAGTAATGGATGCAGCTCAGCTGCGTGCTTTTGTAACAAAAAATGGGTTGGCTTTTACACCAGCAGATGATCAGGGTGCCAGTACCAATTGGCAAAAGGCCATTGAACGCAGCAGCGCAATCGCTCATAACCACAATATTTCGTATAGTAATAGTGGCGAACATGGCGGTTACATTGCCAGTATTAACTATTTCGATAAGGAAGGAGTTATTCAAAGCACCTCGTTAAATCGCGTAATTGCAAGATTAAATGCAGAACAAAATGCCTTTAAAGACAAGGTGAGATTTGGTTTAAATGTAAGTAACTCCGTAAGTATTGATAATGATTTACCTTATCGCAATACCATATTGCTGCAATCTGCATTGCATTTACCTATCAACCCAATAAAAAACACAGACGGTACTTATTTTGAAAACTTCCAAAAGAGCGCCTATTACAATCCTGTTGGTATGCTCAGGAACGAACAAATGAAAACGAAGACTAATCTATTGGTTGGAAGTTTTACTACCAACGTGAAATTGCCTTTTGGTATAACTTATGATCTAAACCTTACCTATCAAAAATCAACGTCTTTGTATGGGGCTTATCTCACTAAGTATTTTACCAATAATTACAACGGTATGTACGATAATCCTGATCCAGGCTACTACGGACACGGTTTGCAAACATTTGGTGTAAATGGCCAGGCAACAAGAAGCGCTTATGAGAATACCAATAAATTGTTAGAAACTTATTTTACATGGGATAAAAAATTCGGCGGGCACAGTATTAATGCAGTGGTTGGTTACTCATGGCAGGATAATATTTACGGTGATGGATTTTCAGCTACCACAAGCAATTTCCCTGCAGATAATATCGCCTATAACAACCTGGCATTAAGCAGCCCGACTACATATGGAAATGGTTTATATTTTAGCGGGGATGGTGCCTATCAACATACCCGGTTAATATCAGATTTTGGTCGCTTAAAATATAATTACAAAGAAAAATATTTATTGCAGGCTTCCCTAAGGAGAGATGGGGGTTCAGTATTCGGGGCTAATCATCAATGGGGTTATTTTCCCTCTGTAGGTGCTGCCTGGCGCATTGGTGAAGAAGAATTCATGAAGAAACAAAACGCAATTGGCGACTTAAAATTACGGGCAAGCTATGGCGTTACAGGTAACTCTTCAGGATTTAGTGCATATACAGCACAATTCATTTCGGGCACTCGTGGAAATTATTACTACAACGGAACATTGGTTTCAGCATATGGGCCTACCCAGACAGCCAATCCGGATTTGCAATGGGAAAAGACAGCAACAACTAATATTGGAGTTGACTTTTCCATTGTTAACAAAAGAATTAATATAAGTTTCGATTGGTATGATAAGAATACAACTGGTATGATTTGGAATTATAGTGTTGACCCAATGTTAGTACCGTCAGGTAGTATCGTTGCTAACGGCGGAAGCATGAGTAATAAAGGCGTGGAATTGGGCATCAGCGGAGTAGTAGTACAAGGCAAAGATTTTTCATGGACAACCAACCTAAATCTTGCGCACAATGAAAACCTGATCACCAAATTAACTAATCCGTTCTTCATTGGCGGTGATTCTATTCAGGTTGCTGACCCCGAAGGTGGTGGCCAATCTGGAAGATATGTCCAATTATTAAAACAAGGTCATCCACTGGGTCAGTTCTTCACATTTAGTTATGCCGGCAAAAATTCATCGGGTATTTCACAATACAATAAACATGATGGTACCCTTACAACTAACCCAAGTAACGGAACAGATTATTATTATGCCGGTAATGCACAACCGAAATTGTTGGTTGGTTTTTCGAACACACTCAGGTATAAGAATATTGATTTGAATATTGCGCTCAGGGGAGTATTTGGCAACAAGATTATGAATGCGACACGTGCCGATCTGTTCCGTCCGGCAACGGCAATGAGCACTAATATTTTGGCAGATGCCGCGAATGAATTACCTACCGATGCAATAGATTACACATACTCTACGCGTTTTATTGAAAGCGGCAGCTATGTACGTTTAGACAATGCTACTTTAGGCTACAATTTCGGTAAAATAGGAGCAGGTAATTATATTAAATCATTAAGATTATATATTGCTTCCAACAACTTGTTTGTAATTACAAAATATAAAGGAATAGATCCCGAGGTTAACCAGGGCGGAATTGCTCCCGGTGTTGATTATAACAATTTCTATCCTAAAACAAGAACATTTTTATTGGGCGTAAATGTTTCTTTTTAATTAACAAATTAATAAACATTAAAATGAAAAAAATTCTTAGAAATTTTGCGTTAATATTAATAACGGCAGGTATCATAAGTTCTTGCCACAAACTTGATGTTCCGGTTACAACGGAATTGACACCTTCTGTTTTTCCCCAGGATTCATTGGGATATATTCAAACTGAGCTTACTCCTTACGTTGCACTTGATGGAAACCTGGCACAGGAATATTTCTTTCAGCAATCTTTCAGTACTGACGAAGGTATGATGCCCGCCCATGGCGGTAACTGGTTCGATGGCGGGCAAAATATGCAAATGCATTACCACACGTGGACAAAAGATAACGGATATGTAAATGGTAACTGGGGATGGATTGCTCTTATAATTAGTTCAGCAAACCAGGCAATATCGATATTAAATACAACCATGCCGGCAAGTGCTAACAAACAAATGAAATTAGCCGAACTAAAACTCTTGCGAGACTATTCTTTTTTTATGCTCATGGATAACTGGGGTAACGTACCGCTCGATACTGTCTACGGAGATTTTACGCCGCATGCCAATGTACCAACAGCGCAGGTATTCTCCTTTATCGAAAATGACGTTAAAAGTAATATTCCATATTTAAGCACTACAGTTGATCAATCTACCTACGGACGGTTTACTGCATATGGAGCGTATGCGTTATTGGCAAAAATGTATCTCAATGCCGAATATTACACGGGTACACAGCGATATAACGATTGTATTGCAGCTTGTGATTACATAATCAATTCGGGCAAATTTAATGTGGCCGCATTGTCCGATTATATGGCAATGTTTTCTCCAACCAATGGGCCAAATTCGCCCGGCAGTAAGGATGAATTTATTTTTGCAGTTCCTTTCAATGCCAGCGGGTCAGGTTGGACTGGCCGGGCCGCAAACTATCATGCACGGTATGATGTGCCAAGGTCTATGGGTAAAGTTGGTAACGGTGCGGGATATAATTATTTTAAGATTCCTTATGACCCCGCAGGGCCAGCAAGTACCTTGCCTGAATTCTATGCTAACTTCAATGATCCCAATGATGTTAGAAACAAACAATGGTTAACCGGTTTGCAATATTTGCCTGATCATGTCACTCCTTTAACTGTTACTACCACTAATGCCGGATATGATCAATATTATAGTGGTGGCGATCCTGGGGGGGCTTATACCTACCAGGTAAATTTAACACCTAATGTTGTTTTAAGACAAGACATTGCGAATGGCCAAAACCCCTACGATGGTGTTAACAATAATTTTGATGTAGGTAATGATGAAATTGCATGGAACCAGGGATACAGAAATGTAAAATTTTATCCCGATGCAACATCTCCAAGCAGAAATCAAAATAATGACATAGCAATTTTCCGTTATTCAGATATTATTTTAATGAAAGCAGAAGCCATCTTGCGCGGCGGTACAGCTACTTCAGGTCAAACTGCTTTATCATTGGTAAACTCTATAAGAAGTAACAGAACAACTTCTGCGGCCTGGACTAACGTAACGCTGGACAGTATCTACAGCGAACGTTGTCGTGAACTCGCCTGGGAAGGATGGCATAGAAATGATATGATTCGTTTCGGCAAATTTGAAGGCAGCTGGGGCTATAAAACCAATACTGATACATATCGTCGTATTTTCCCGATTCCAACTTCTGCTTTGTCGTTGAATCCTGCGTTGACGCAGAATCCCGGATATTAATATTTGTTTTTATAACGCACTCATTAATCAAGTATAATCACCATCCCCGGGGTATTCTTGCTCCGGGCTTTTTATGACTGTTAAAAAATGTATGTTGAAAGTTAAGTGAGAGCGTCTAAATTGCCGCTACATCGTTAAATTGCTTTGGATGAAAAAGTTATTGATTTTTGGAATCTTATTATTTTACTGGCCTAACCTGCAGGCACAACCGGACTTAAATTCCTCCAGGGCTTTATTAACACGTATTATTCCGAGGCAGGCAAGCCGCTTTACCATCCAACAAATTCCTACGGAAAAAAATAAAGATGTATTTGAGATTGAAACAGCAAACAACAAAATAATTTTAAGAGGGAACGATGGAGTAGCGATTGCATCAGCCTTGTATTATTATCTTAATGAAT
>NZ_JBMQQG010000032.1:0-14777 GCF_057362405.1 Ginsengibacter sp. | reverse complement strand
TCGGGATAAATATCTTCTGCGAACCTTATCTTCAAAATGGTATTTTTGGCCCCTTTGGTTGTAATGCGCACCCAGCCTGCAAAATTCTGCCCCATATCAAACACTTTCGTATTTGGTCTGGAAACTTTAATTTCTTTTGGTTTAAAAATTTCATGCACTTTGATGGCAGGCATGGTGTGCGAAACCAATTTCACTTTATACTTCGCAAATACAGTAACTGGTTTCCAGTTCGAATCGTCGTAACCGTTCTTTGTCCAACCTCCGTGGTCCTGGTTAGCATCATACACTTCACCATCGTAAACACAATCGTAGGCGATTGGTCCCGGAGCACAACGCCAGTTCTTATCAGTAGTTATCCAACTGGTACTGCCATCCCTATAGGTAACCAAAATCTGCGCAATCGCTTTCTTACTGCCAAACCATTGCATCCTATATGTATCCCACCATTTTTTATAGGGATTATACCAACCATTTCCAAGATGAATTCCAAGAGTATTTTCCCCCTGCTTGAGCAATGCAGTTACGTCGTACGTATCGAACAAAACATATTTGTTGTAAGGTGTTTTGGCGGGCGCCAGCACGTGATCACCCACTCGTTTACCATTAATAAAAAATTCGTAATAACCAAGGCCGGTAATGTAAGCACGAGCCGATTGAATCGTCTTCGCCACTTTCACCTCGCGTCGCAATAAAAGTGATCGCCCATCATGCACAATGCTGTCATTGCCGGGCAGTTGTTCCTTCACATCTTTATAGAATCCTTGTGACGGCAGGAGTTCCGGGGTTCTCCCGTTCCCAATCCAATTCGCTTTCCATTCATCCTCGTTTAAAAAAGCAGTCTCAAATTTTTCTATAGGGCTTTCATAACGATGCATGTTTCCATCCCAAAAGACGACTTTCCAATAATAGGTATTGTTTGATCTGAGATTATTATTATCATATTCATGCTGGATGGTTTCATTCGAAACTACTTTCCCTGAATTCCATAAATCCGGATGATTCTGGCTTAGCAGCTTTTTTGAAGAGGCCACCATTAACTGGTAACCCGACTGCACCTGGTTTCTGTCCGGAGAAGAAACAATCCAGGAAAACCGCGGATGTTCTGCGTCGATGTTGATTGGATTTTCTGCATACTCCACCAACATTTTTTCAAACTTAAATGAGGAAATTTCCTTCTGCGTATAGCCCGTCGACACAAAGCATTCAAAGGCAATAATCAACATTAGTCGCGTCTTAACATTACTAAACATAGATCTTCTTCTTCTCATCTTTTTCAATCAATTTATTTTCCGCCGATGATAATAAAAAGCCCGTCTCAGGCGCATTCAAAATTTATTGTAAAATAATTTTTTTATTTAGACTGTCCAATTACACTTTATGTGCACCTCTTGTGCAGCCAGGCAGGTGATGGCACAATACTCCAAACATAGATTGTCGGTTTATTTGGAAGCATGGCTAACGCACAAGGCTATTCGACAGTGCCTGCAATGAACGTTTTTTTTACCGTATGGACAAAACAGAGGAAAATACAATGCTCTCAATTCGTATAATTATTCATTCACCTGCGCAAGGTGTGATATGAGATGCTGTATTTTTGCACGGTAAATGCGATCGTATGCACATAACACCCGATAACAAGCTGAAGAAATTAATTGTGATTGGCGACAGGTTGCTGATAAAACCCACCCAGGCGAATGAACGAACTGCCAGTGGCCTTTACCTGCCGCCCGGAGTGCAGGAAAAAGAAAAAGTGCAGCAGGGGTATGTAATCAAAGCCGGGCCGGGCTATGCCATTCCTATTCCCGTGGAAGATGAGCCCTGGAAAGGGGAGGAAGAAAAAATAAAATATATACCACTGCAGGCAAAAGAAGGAGATTTAGCTATCTTCCTCTTAAGCGGTGCTACCGAGGTTATGTACGAAGGAGACAAATATTTTATTGTACCACAAAGTGCTATTCTGATGCTGGAAAGGGAAGATGATTTATATTAATTGTTCACCCGTGGCCCCCCAAAATGTCTACGCAAAAGTAGCCCATGTCATATTAAATTTGCGCATAACAGCATTAGCATAAAGGCTATGCGTGCAGCCAAAGTTTTATTGACGCGGGTTTTTTGAGTTACACTGGCAACGAGCTATTTATTTTTTTTATCAAAGCGGTCAATAACTTAAGTAACACGGCCCTTCCGGTCGTATTTATTGGGAATCATCAGAACCTATACGGATATGCGATAGCGCCCGGAGCCCACCAACTCCTTTTGTATGCTTCGACCAAAATAACAACAGTCTTTAAAATCAATTAAACCAAACAGCATAACCTTGCCTTCTTAAATCCAACGCGAGCTTTTCTTCCATTATCAATGCTTCTTGCCTGGTCATGGGTTTCAGATTTATATCATCGTATAGGCTAGGTCGTAAGTAGGTGCCATATTTCTGAACAATATTAGCAGATAACTTATGGCCTTTCTTATTTACATAGCCGGCTTTATGCTGCCTGAACCGTTCTGCCGGAGTCTTACTGGTCATGCCCACATAAAGACATTGAAGCACTCCATTAAATTGGGGATTAGCAGCCCGGAACTTTGCATTTTCTGTAAAGACCCGTTTTGATAACTCTACAACGTAAACCTGGTACCTCATTTTTTTAATTATTATTATGCCAATGAACGAAAGCAATATTTGTCTCCTGCGCTTCGGGCGGTTGTGCCACCCAACGATTCATGGAAAATTTAAAAGTCTTTCGGTATTTTATTCTAAGATAATGCTAATTTAGAAAGCCAGGTGGGGTTGCGCATCAACTCCTATATGGGGAGGCGATGAATTCATTTAAAGACTATTAACCTAAACATTTCATTTAATAATTAAAAAAGACAGTTCAGTTTACTCCCTTAAAGGAAACCCCTGTAAAAACAAGGGTCGTCTGTTACCAACACTCTAATTATTGAAATTGGTTCCAGAGATTAGGAACCGAAATTTCTGCCGGTAACATTACAAAGTTACATTCTTTTTAAAGGCACATTTAAAAAAATGAATAGCCTATATCCATGAATGAAGAAAGTAGCAACGTCAAGATTTTTTTCTCTCATCAAATTAAATCGGTAACTTAAACATGATAGGCCTGGCGTATGCACAGATACTCTTTTTCAATTATTAGTGTTTTAATCGGCAGTGTGTGGTTACTGGTAATTTCGTGCCATAAAGAATTTAGTTACGAAGCCGGCAGCGCTCATTTAGTTGCTGTCGGTTCTTTATCCGATTCACTGGGCCATTGCGGCGGCATAGCCATAAGTGGTTCCTATAAAACTACTATCGCTTTGACGGATAATAATTATATAACGGTGGAGGTCAATATCGGCAGCCCCGGTTCTTATACCATCTATACCGACACGGTGAACGGGTTTTATTTTAATGCCACCGGCTATGCAGGTGTCACCGGCTTGCAGTATGTTAAGCTTAACGGGTATGGCAAACCGTTAGTTGCGAACGCAGCTGTGTTTAAACTGTATTTTAATAACAGTAGCTGCACATTTACCGTTGCCCCGGATTCTGCCACGTTTAACCTCTCCGGAAATTGCAACGCGACCAGGGTAAATGGCACTTATATAACAGGTGTGCCTTTAGTTGAAGGTGATACTATTAATATCCGCGTGAATGTTATTAACCCCGGCCCTTACAGCATTGAGACAACCGCGGTAAATGGAATCAGTTTTAGCGCCACCGGAACTTTTACCGCAGCAGGCAACTACCCGATAACCCTTACGGGAAGCGGCACACCTGATACTGCAGGCAATACTACCATACCGGTAACTGTTGCTGGAACCAGGTGCACCTTTGTGGTACCTGTTATCAGCGACACGATGAACAACAGGATGTTCTGGCGATATACCGCGGACGGAGTAGATGAAAAGGGACTGTTAGACAGTGGTATTGTAATTACCAGTGTTAATATGCTGTATCCGTCAAATACCATAAATACGCTGCAGGTGTATGGAGCCACCGACGGTCCTTTTGGTGCGCCTATTACTTTCCAGTTATTGTTCTCACGCATTAATCATGCACTCACAACAGGCTCTTACCACCCGGCCACTAATGGCAGCAGGGATTTTATCGGCTTTGTATTGCACTTTGACAACACGGGAAATCTATCGGCTTCAACTGCTTTACCGGGTTTTACCATTCTTATTACAACCTATAATGATTCGACGAGGCTTGTGGAAGGCAACTTTGCCGGGCCGGTTATTGATGAATTTGGCCAAACACATTCTATTACCAGCGGCGCATTTAGAACTTATTTTAAAAAGTAACGGCGTGCTGCCTTGCTATCAATGAAAATAATCTTCAAGGGAATATTGCAGCCCGCACTGTAAATAAAATTTCATTATTTTGTCAGCTAAATAACCAAAACAACTTTTATGAAAGTTTTTTTTAAATTTCTCCCTGCAATATTGATTTCATTTTTATTTTTTTGTGCTAACGTGCAGGCACAAACGACAGATAAGCCTGTTGATTCAAGTGATGGCGGCGATAGCAGTTACTATACTAACGTGGAGGTAGAAGCATCATTTCCCGGTGGTCAGCCGGCATGGGTTAAGTATATCAGCAAACGGATAATGCAGAGTATAGATCAGCTAACCAAAAAAGATTACGGAACCTGCATTGTAAAATTTATAGTAGGAAAGAATGGCTATGTAAGCGAAGTGGAAGCCACAACAATGAAAAAATCCAGGCTCGCCAAAATTGCTGTGGAGGCTATTGAAAACGGCCCGCGATGGATACCGGCTCAGCAAAATGGCAGGTACGTAAATGCTTACAGGTTACAACCGGTGACACTAACAGAGCCGGATAAGTAGGAGATAGTTCCGGTGAACTCGGATCGTCCGCGGGGACGTGGAAGTATTGTTCACGCACAAGGCTATTCGATAAAATCTACATTAAACAATTCTTTTCAAACCTGATCTAAACAGTGGAGCGCCAACAACTAAATAAATTTCTTACCAGGATGAACTATTGCCTGGTGCCGTGAACACCGCCATAAATAACGAGCGCTACTAATGGTATAAAAATAATTAAACCAACAATTAACGGCTTCCAAATAGGCTTCTTGTTATAGTTCATCTCGCCAGGAATGTATTTTTTATAGACAAATTCCGACAATGCACTGGCACCTAAAATACTCAGGACAATTCCCGTTGATGATGTTGCCTGCCCGATCAACGTTCCAATGGCAATTTCACAAATTGTTATTCCAACAGAGATTCCAAAAGCAATTCTGGCCTCCCTTGGTTTGCCAATACTGTTGAGGTTCTGCATTAAGAGTACTCCGCCAAAAATAGCGCTAAAAATAATCGCGAATCCCCGAACGGCATTTCGTGAATAAATAGGAGGTTTGTCAAAGTCTGTTAGCTGATCGTCAAGCGAATTAGTTGGCTCCATAAATTCTGTTTATAAAATTATAGGGATGGCAAAAAGTTATTCGTCTTCTTAAATAAATCTTCGTCTGCGTGTAACCGTTGCCAAATGTATAAATTAAAGTTCATTATTAACAGGTCACCAGGACTTCAGCTTAATGTAACAAGGCCTGGCCAAACAACACTTTTATGTACCCCCGGCAAAATAAGGTGCTTAGGAAGATTAGTCATGGCCTTAGCGAAGCATGACTAATACGCAAGTCTATACGCAATGTTCCTATTAACTATAAATTACTTTCGATATCCCGGTCCGGCATTGTTCCCGTTATTGCGGAGTGGGTCCTTGTGTTATCTGAACAAAGTCATCAGGGCGAACCCATTTGGCAAAGGCATCCTTTATGTCCTTCGGTGTGAGCTTTAAATATTGTTCGGCAGTAATGGTGGGCTGATTCAAAGGCAACCCGTTTACCGACCGGCTCAGCAATCCGTTACCGATACTACTCACGCTGGATTCAGACAACTGTATATCTCTAAGCGCCATCGTTTGTGCCTGCTTCAATTCTTTATCGCTTACAGGAGTAGCTATCATTTGTTTGAGGTCCCTTACAATAATCGTTCTTGCCTTAGACACATTGGGCGGATCGCAGGCATACCTCACCTCGTATGTGGATCTTGTTTTTCCAATTTTGAAATCGGAACCTACATAGTAAACCAACCCCGCATTTTCCCTAAGGTCCTTGTAAAAACGGGTAGCATAAAACCCTCCTCCCAATACATGATTGCCTAACTGAAGCGCATAATAATCCGGGTCACTATAAGTTAAAGACAGGGTATGCGCCAGCGTTACGTTATCCTGAACCCGGCTCCGGTCCGGCACTGCCGTAGCTTCCGGTTTATTTTCGGGTACGGGTGAATAATCAGTTATGGGAGGAGTACCGGATGCTTTCCATTCACCGAAATATTTCTCTATCACAGATTTCGCCTGCTCCGGGTCTACCTTTCCAATAACAACAATACTGGTCAGATCGGGACGGAAAACTTTTTGATAATAATTATTTACAGACGCTAATTTCAGTGAATCGACGCTTTTTGGCGTACTATGCCTTAACTCCGGGTCGTTAGCAGGTAACAGCGCTCTCTCTAACGCCAGGTTAGTTAAAAAACCCGGGCTTTGAATTTGCCCGGCAACCTCTCTTGCTGTTTGTGAACGTACCACTTCAAAAGCATGTTGGGGTAACGCAGGATGCAACAAATTATCTGCCAGTAACTGAACTCCCTTTTCGAAATGATCACTAAGCACTTCAAGTGAAAAATCAGTCCCGGCATTTTCGTTTGCGCTGATATCGTCTAATTGCTTCTGGAAGTCGATCCGGTTATAGGTTGTGGTTCCATAAGGAAATAATTGTGATAGTACCTCGTCGACTCCTTCTTCCCCTGCAGGCGCTTCAATGTCAGCATTATTTTTGACGGCTCCGTAAATGCTTACAGAATTACTGATATTTTCAGGCTGTATGATCAGCCTGATGCCGTTATCTAAAGTATATACAACGGGATTAACCACGGAAGGCGGAACCTTTAATTCCCTCTTTAACAAATCAGCCCATTCGGGAAGTTCAACTTCTTTTGGATTGTTGGATGCAAATGATTCTTTTCCTCCAAAGCTACTCTTTGATAAAGGTTTTCCTGAAGGTTCAGGAGTTAGTACCGCGTAAATGGCATGAGCAGGATTCAAATATTTTCTGGCCACCCGGTTAACATCTTCCAGCGTTACTTTTTTTAACATGGTCAGCTCATCATCAGGAGAATTCTTAAGGTCAATTGCAACCGCAGTAGACCACCTGTCAGCTAACCCTGAAATTGAATTTTTTCCAAACTCTGCATCTGCAATTTCATGCCGCTGAGCGGCTTCAACCAGGTCAGCAGGTAAGCCGCTTTTTACATAGCTTGCCAGAATATCGCTGATTTCCCTGATTAGTAATTTAGCATTGGCGCCTTTCGGAAACACACCCAATGCAAAAGATAATCCTACTTCCGGCATACCCGAAATCTGAAATCCGGCATACAAAGCCTTCCCCTGCGGAACCAGTCCGTAAAGATCGGCACGCTGGCTACTTAAAACGTCTGACATAATTTTGGCCGCTGGATAATCAGGATCTTGGGTTCCGGGCATCCGGAAGGATGCTAAGGCCAAACCATAAGGGAGATCTGTAGGCAGCTTTAACGTGTCTGACTTTACAGGTTGCAGGTTAACAGAAGGCCTGGCGGGCAGCTTTACGGATGGGATAGTTCCAAATGTTTTTTCAACTTCATCTAATGTCTTTTGCAGGTCAAGATTACCGACTATTACTAAAACCGCATTATTAGGTGCATACCAGCTATCGTGAAATTTTTTAAGCATGGCAGCAGTAGTCTTATCAAAAGTAGGCCGGGTGCCTAATCCACTATTCTCGTATGGCGTACCCTTGAATAGTGCTTTTAATAACTTAGTAAAAAATACATAAGTTGGGTTTGACATATCTGCTGCCACTTCCTGCTCAATGGCGCCCCGCTCATTTTTCCAGAGGGAGTCTGTACTTAAAACAGAACGCATGCGAAGTGACTCGAGTTTCAGCGCTATACCCAAATCTTCGGCCGGCAAAGTAAAATAGTATTGGGTAACCGTCTCACGGGTATCCGCATCAAAATCGCCACCCATAGCTGCGCTGATGTCTGCCAGTTGATCGGCATCCAAACCTTTGCTTCCGCGAAACATCATGTGCTCAACGGCATGAGCTGTTCCCGGAAATCCCTGCGGCGTTTCCTTTGACCCAACGATATAATTTAGTTCTGTTGCAACAACCGGCGCCAGATCATTTTTCACAATTATTACCCGCATACCGTTAGTAAGCGTTTTTCTTAATACCGAATTTCCTTCGGGGGACTGGCCAAACAAACAGGTTGATGCAGATGTTAAAACCACGAGTATAAGAATCAAGCCTCGTATCGCCGGCGCCGGAATTACGTCTTTAAACAAATTAATAAACAGCCTGCGTAAGAAATCATGACTTTTCATAAACTAATATTTTATACGTTAAAATTAATGTTGTCTAATGGTTGAAGATGTTCCGGGTAGGCCAGTTGATGGTTACTTATACCAATAAAGTTACCACATAAAACCATTGCCCCGGTCTTTAGTGCAAAGTACTATCATTGGGGTTGCTTTTGTGTCACGAATTGGTTTAAAGCTTAACGTATTTGTTTTATTTAGTTTACCCAGTTCAAGTTACGGTAACCTAAATGCAGCAACATATTTTAATTGAACCAGGCAATGGCTTAAGACCCAAAGCATGACTCGTCCCGTATTCAGGAAAGATGGCTAACGCACAAGCCTATGCGAACAAGTCCCGTGCTAAACAACCCTCTTATATACCTGCCCGAATAGAAGGAAATAGTCTGGTCATGTTATTATGGAAATCAATTTATTGCTTGTCCTATAAACATAAGCGTATTTGTTTCTGGGATTGTTACATGAACTTCCCGCATTCCATATTCCTGGTCAAACGGCGCTTTAAATTTTATTCCATCCAGTTTACCTTTCATATTATCCCATACTTTTTCTATATCATCTACTTCAAAATAGAATTCCATTTCGCCAATATCCGAACCTGCCCGCAAGATGTGTACTGTTGTGTTGTCTTTATACAGGATTACATAAGTTTTATCATCTCTTCTCACCTCAAAGTCAAGCACATTTATAAAAAATGAAACCGTCTTATCAATATTAAAAGAAGGTATCATTGGGCTTACATATTTTGCTTTGTACATTGTTCTGTAATTTATGTGTTGGCATTTTCAACTTGCAGCCGGTTGGTGATTTCTTTGATAGCCGCAGCAGGCAGGTATTGATAAGCTTTATCACGGTTAATTACTTCTTGTTTCCTCCTATTTTTTTAGCTACTACAAAGTTTACGGTACCGGTAGGTACAAAATATTCTTTGTATGACGCTGCGCTTCCTGCATATAAGGCATTGCCCATTAGGGCGGCAGTTATACTCCAGGAACTACTGTTATAACCAAGAGCTCCTTTGTAATTGCCGCCAGGTAGTACTTTCACCTTCTGCTTTGTGGTTCCACCATTTTCTTCTGAAGATATATTTAAGTTAGCACTTGCGATAGCTGAGCCTGTGATAAAAAAATGCCTGCTTAATACCAGCGTGTATGCGTAACCGATACCCGGTCCTATGCTCAAAAATTTTATTTGATTAATCCCCGCTTGTGGGTATATGGTGCTGGCAACGGAAGGCACGAAGGCACTGTCGGCGTTTACAATTCCATAATGGCTTTCTGCTCCGTATAAAAGCGAACCGGCAGATTTTGTTTGCCAGTCCTTTTGATTGAATGCGGCTCTGAAAGAAAATTTGTCGAAATTAACCACTCTGTAAAATGAGATGCCAACGATATTCCTGTGAAGGTCGGGCCGTTTATAATAGTCGCTTAAGCTGAGGCCGTTCTTATCTTTAGGGTCAAGATAGTAACCCCTGAGAAACGCTCCTAAAATATCAATCGCGAATTTTCTCGCATAAACATGCAACTGCAGATCAAGGCCTTTTGTGTCGCCCCTTCCTTTGTTGGGGTTTAAGAAATTAAACCCGTAAGAAAGATTCAGGGTAATAGCTTTATAAGTAAACCCTGCACCGAGATTTAGTTTTGAATTGGTCCTGTAATTAAGATCTTCTTTGCCGGAAGACGAAATAGTCAGAGGAGCAAATTTGCTCGACAGATACAACCTGAGAATCAGTTTTTCGGGGTAAATAATATAATATCCGTTATCGACAGTATCGGTATTTTGAGCAAAGGAACGTGTAGAAAAAAATAATGTCATAAGACATAAGCCACAGGCGAATTTGATAACGCAATGATTCCTTTTCATAAAAGTCATTTTAGGATGGAAACACAGATACCAAATATACCAATATCTCATCATCATTTTTAAACGCTTAGTCCTCGTGCGGTTTTTTTCCCTCGCCAAAAAAGAATGCGCCTGGAATTGGAATACTTATCAGGCTTTTACTTATTTTATTTTCTTACGCATTAGCCTCAGCAATATATATAAATACCATACTTATCGTATCACCAGCATAAAGTAATTGTTTTATTTAGTTCAACCAATTTCATGCTATGGCTGCGGCGTCTCTGGTAATTTCGTTTAATTAAAGCAGGCAATGATTAAGATGCCGGGCAGTACATGTCCGGTTCCTGGGGTTGCATGGCTAACGCAAAAGGCTATTCGATAAATGCCGGGCTAAACAATTTTTAGATATTTGGACGAAATAGGAGAGTGGATATTTTGTTGGTCGCTTTTATTCGTTCGGCCCTCAATGAAGCAGACAAGGTATGTCAATGAGTTTATATTCCTCAATCATCAAAGCAGAAAACGATAGTTCTTCATTTTATTCCAAAATGCGGCGGAGATAATTTACCTGGCCGAGGTGATAATTTAAATGAAGTAACAACTGCACCAATACGTAGTTGGTAGAAGCATTGGGTTTGTCGAAAAATATTGGGTAGTCAGACTCCATTTGGCTCAAAGTGAGGGCGTTTACTGTTTCGTTGATCATTGGAATAAGCTCTTCCAACTGGGCCACGAGATCTTTTCTCCCCACATCTCTGCGAATAAATTCCTGGTCGCGGTTGCGGACATAATTAGTTTTAGCAAGTACAACTCCTATATGGTGATTGAGCCCACCAATTATATGCAGCGCAAGATTTCCACTTGAGTTCTTCACTGATCCATAAGTTTTCCATATGTTTTCTTCGCCTTTAAATAAGTTGAGTTCTTCAATTAGTTTGCGGATATCCCGCTCATAAAAATTAGCTATTTCGTTATTAGACATAGTGAATTTGTTAGTTGACGAATTAGGTTCACCTTTTGAATCATAAAATTACCGCAAACTCCTAAATATAAGTCGCTGTGTTTTGGCTTCATTGCCATCGGCGGAGGTTAATACTTTGAATTGTGATGTAAAACATCGGAAGATTCTGTCGTTATCGGGGCTTCATGGTTAGTTCTTAATAATTTAAAGCTGTTGTTGTGAAACCCCGCCAGGACGGTAAAACGAGTTAACACATTCTTTACTCAGAAATGACAATCATCAGTTGCCATACTTATAACTTGTATGAAACTTAAAAACATTTTATGAAAAGAATTATTATCGCGATTGCATTAATAGTTGGTTCAGCTGGCTTCACGTACGCACAGACCACCACACCCGCTGCAACCACAAAAAAACAGAAAAAGGAAAAAACCACATCCGTTCAAACCACCACTACGCAATCAACAGGATTAAAAAAAGATGGTACGCCCGACATGCGCCTAAAGGCTAATAAAACGAAAGCCCAAACCACTACCATTGCCCCTGCTGCAACACCGGTAACTAAAACACAACCCACTGTACAGCCAAAGGCGGTTCAGCAGGTTCAGCCAAAGGTGCAAACCCAGGTTTCAAAAACAACTTCTGTAAAAACCGCGGACGCTGTAATAGGAACTGATGCTAAAGGCAGAACGTTATACCAGGGTCCAAAAGGTGGCAAATATTACATCAATAAAAATGGTAACAAAGAATACGTAAAATAAGGCGCACTTCTTTTATGACTTTATTATCAATAAGGTTTCATGCTTTATATATAGCAAGGCATGAAACCTTTTGTTTTGGTCGAAGTAATCGCATTTATGGGTTTACCAGGAGATTGTAACAACAGTCAGTTATGTTTGGGCTTCATAACGCACAAGGTTATTCGACAAAGCATGCGTTAAATGATCCTTTTTATATTTTTAGATGTAATTAGGGCAATAATTACAGCTGGATAAATTTATTTTTACGCGTAACTATTTTGTAATAGTGTAAATTAATAATGAAGCAGTTCTGCCAAAACGTAAGGGTGAGGCCACAATTAATTGATTGAGCCGGGGAACAAAAAGAGAAGTCCTTGCCCCGGAATTCGTGGAAATTCTTCCGTTTGACGCGTAGGTGTTTGCATCTGCTTGACGGAAAACATCGACAAAGCCTTCGCCGCAACTCACGTAAATTTCTTCGCCTGTTGCGTTATAAAATATATCATCTGTGTCGCCATCAATAGAGAACGAGGTAATTGTTTTCCCTGTCTGCGTATCAATAATTAAAAGTTTGGGGGAATGCCGGCAACCTAAGAACATCCGATGGTTGGCTTCATCTAAAGCCATAGGGAAGTTTGAAGTTGCATCATTCATTTTCCATTTTTCAACAACAGCATTTTTATTCAAATCAATAACATCAATTTGCTCTTCATCGGGTACATTCACGTAAATCTTTTTCGAAACTTTATCTAATTGAAACGATTCCGGGTGCCCGGGAAATTTTATTTCATTAATAAGTCTAAAATTGGTTGCATCAATTATCGCAATTCCTCCATTGCCATAGCCAACATATATTTTCTTGCCGGCCGAATCGTAACGAACGTTATCGGCATCGCCCGTGAGTGCCAATGAACCTATTTTTTGAAAGGTAGCGGCATTAAAAACATCGCATTCACCATTGTCACCATTAGCTACAAATACTGCATCGCTTTCCGGAATATAAGCGACTCCTTGTGGCTCATGTAACCCTTTAATAGAATGAATTACCTTTTTAGTTTTCAAATCAACAACTTCAACACTATTGTTTCCCAGGGCGGCGACAAAAATAATTTGATGTGTATTGTCAATACTTAAATGATCAATTCTGCCGCTTACACCGGGTAGTGGGATTGTTGCAGTCAACTTTAGTGAACTGGTTTTATTTTGTGCGTCGCATCCATTTAGGGCAAGTGTAAAAATAATAAGGACTGCAGAAAGGTTCCGGCTCATATTTTTGATTATTTTTTTGAAAACCATATCATATCTTAATTCTATTATTAACCTCATTAACTATAAATTTAATAGCACTTGGAGGGAACGGGGACACACAACTCACATTTATTTCGCAAAGCGTATATTTCCCAATTGCATTGGCGGCGTTGGGGTCGTTAATAAAAAAATCAGCATCCCAAATAACCGGCATCACGTTATCGGCTATAGATAATTTATCCATTAGTTGCGGCACCCATTTATTTTCCATTATCTCCTTCAGATCATTAAACAAACCACAGTTTTCAGTAAAATAATATCGCTTGCCTGGTGGGATATATGTTTCACCTCCTGGGTCATAAAGGGCATTTATCTCCTGGTAACCAAAGCCGGCAACCTTCCTGCCGGTTACGTAGCATCTCACCATGCCGTTTACTATATAATTATTCCACTCCTGGTCTATCAACAATCCCTTATTTGAAAAGAAACTTTTGAACTGATTATAAAAATCATTCCACGACAAAATTATTGCTTCACCACTGCCTTTGGCATGAATTATTTTTACTTCTTCCGCTGAGGCGCCAGCCATAATTTTATATACGCCATCACCTCCGTTTCCACGATATTGCTTTAGCACCCTTATCCCGAACGACTGTAAAGACTGGCGAAAATATTTTGTAAAGTCTTCGAACGAAGTGTAGATTTTTATATCGCTTCCCCAGTCCATATCCTTTGTTTTGTACAATATATCTTTTGTGCCCATTTTTAATATTACTTCGGGATGCGTACTTACAAAACAACCTTTATCGGATAATTTAACCAACAGGGAATCCAGTTTCTCTCTGCCGTTACCCTGCTCAATGGGATTAACCCAAACTAAAACGGCATCGTATTTAAGGAGGTCATTACTTAATTTTTCAGCAACCTGGTCATTATATACAACGGATTCAATATTTGATCCCTGCGCCAGGAATGCGAGAGCCAGGTCCTTATATTTTTCTTCTGTTAAAGCATTTCTTTTAGAATTGACATCACCATATACAACTACTGCTAAATTAGCTTTCATGGCCTCTTTTCTTTATAATTGAACAAGCCGCAAGTATCGTTTTACCAATTATTAGCTTTAGCTAACGGTCATCTTTGTTCCTGTACCCGCCCGGGGCTGGCTGACAGATTCCATAAAGCCATCCGATACCTATCGGTTACCAAATCTAAACTAATTGTTTTATTTAGTTTATCCAATTTACTCTATGTGTGCCCTTTGTGCCACGATTTCGTTTATTTGATGGTAAGGAACGACTTAAAAAGCACGACTTGTTCCTTCTTCCCGGAAGCATGGCTAACGCACAAGGCTATGCGACAAAGCTTGCGTTAAACAATCCTTGTTATGTTAATGGACGAAATAGAGGTTAGTTTCATTTACAGTTATTTAACTGGATAGTTCTCATTTCAAGCGTGGATTAGCTGAGGTCAGGCTGGGATATTATAAACTAATTGAATGGATATCGTAAAAAAATAATGAAGGATTAGC
>NZ_JBMQQG010000031.1:0-3140 GCF_057362405.1 Ginsengibacter sp. | reverse complement strand
TCATCACTATTGATGGTGAGATTTTTAAGTTTATTGGCGCCTTTCAAATAAGCATCTGTTCCAATGCAAACATCTTTTATAATATTACAATCTTTTAAAACACAGCGATCGCCAATGGTCCCATAATAACCACGTTTGTTATCGAATTCCTTTTGCGTTAATTCAACAAATTTTTCCATCAACTCCTGGTCGTTGCGATAACTGCTCCACAAATAGGCATCGCCGGGTAACATACTTTCAAATGGAATTACGCGCCTGCCGCCGGTTTCATTGCGCACTTCCATCCATACTCTTGTTAACTCCGTTTCGCCTTCTTTTAAAATACCGTTGCCAAATTTCGAGTAATCGGTAGCAGCCAGTTCATTCACGTTGGCAATCATTACTTCGTTTCCAATAATGTAATGGCTTAAATAATGCGCATTATCAATGCATACATTATCGCCAAAATCAGAGCTTATGATCGTACTGTTGTATATACCAACCGGCATCCGAAGATTATGAAACTCGAGATAATAGGGTTCTAATTTGCCGATTCGGACCAGCCCAAAAAACTTACAATTTTTTACCAGCACCGGGTCAAATGCATCAGATACAAGAATTTTACTCCAGTCATCGGAACTGTTGTCACTGCGAATAAGAATTTCTTTTTCCCTGGTAGTAAGGCTGCGATAATCGCCGCTGTTCTTGTTCTGTTTATTTCTGAGGTAATATTCATCTTCTCCGGCAGGCAAATATTTTTGATCAATAAAGTTATAACCCAAGTTATCAACGGGATGCTTTGTAATTATATTCATAGTTTAAAAGTAATCAGTAATAAGTGAGGAGGAAAAGGTATGCGGCAAAAGTTTACATAAGCTATTTTTTAGTTATTTGGCTCCTTAGCCAATTGATATAGCCGTTTAATATTTTTTCAACCTCAATTATGTCATTTTCAAATGCAGTCAATTCTTCCTTGGTAATAAAATTACAATCATAAGCATCAATAAGATGATTATAGGTCTCGCTCAAAGAACCCCGTGCAATAACGCAGAAATGAATTCTGTCCGGAAATGTGTATCTTCCGTGACCTTCGGCTATACAAGAATTTACACCTCTGCCACTCCTGATGATTTGATCTGTAAGCCTGAATTTTTCTTCGCCCGGAAAAGTCTTTGTTATCTTCTCAATTTTAATTTTTAGCAGTCTCATTTTTTTCCAAACTTCTAACTCTGCAAAACTTTTTGATACAGATTTTTTTTCGGCGTCACTCATTTTGTTTAATTAAATAGTAATTGAATAATTTCATTTTCTGACCTGTTTTCCAATTACTCATTACTCATCACCCCTAACTATTCTACTGTAACAGACTTCGCCAGGTTCCTCGGTTTATCAACATCACAACCTTTTGCAACACCTATATAGTACGAAAGTAATTGTAATGGAATAACGCTCAGTAGCGGTGCAACTATTTCATCGGCAGGAGGAACAGCAAACACATCATCGGCCATGGCAGGAATGGCGTCATCGCCCTCGGTGATTATGGCAATCACTTTTCCCTTCCGTGCTTTGATCTCCTGTATGTTGCTCACAATTTTTAAATGATATTCATCTTTGGTAGCTACAAAAACCACAGGCAAATCCTTATCAACAAGTGCTATGGGACCGTGTTTCATTTCGGCAGCCGGGTATCCCTCCGCATGTATGTATGAAATTTCTTTGAGCTTTAAGGCACCTTCAAGCGCTATCGGGAAATTGTAACCCCTGCCCAAATACAGAGCATTCACCGCATCCTTATATTTAATGGCAATTGAATTCAGTTCCTTCCCATTTTTCAAAATAGATTCTACTTTTTCCGGCACTTCCTCCATCTCAACCAGCAACCTCGAATATCGCTTTTCGTCAATCGTTCCTTTTGCTTTGGCAATTTTTAGGGCAATCATCAATAACACTGCCAATTGAGCAGTAAATGCTTTTGTGGAAGCTACGCCAATTTCCATGCCGGCGTGCGTATAAGCGCCAGCGTGAGACGCACGGGCGATAGAAGAACCAACTACGTTCACTATCCCGAAAATAAAAGCACCTTGCTCCTTTGCTTTTTCAATGGCTACCAATGTGTCTGCCGTTTCTCCGCTTTGAGAAATCGCAATGATAACATCTCCCTTATTGATAATAGGATTACGGTAACGAAACTCCGATGCGTATTCAACTTCCACGGGTATCCGGCACAATTCTTCAATAATATATTCAGCGACCAGGCCGGCATGCCAGCTGGTGCCACATGCAATAATGATATACCTTGGCGCAGCAACAAGGGCTTTAATATTATCTTCAATTCCCTTCATGGTAATGGTGCCTCTAGAAGCGTCTAACCTTCCCCGTAAGCAATCGTATATCGTAGCCGGTTGCTCATTTATTTCCTTCAGCATAAAATGTTCGTAGCCGCCCTTTTCTATTGCGGCAAGTTCCATATCAAGGCTTGATATATAGGGTGTCTGCTTTTCATTGCCCAGGTTTTTTAAGATGAGCTCATCAGCTTTTATGATGGCGATTTCATAATCATTTACATAAACGACTTCTTTCGTGTATTCCAGCATAGGCGTGGCATCAGATCCAAGGAAATGTTCTCCTTTGCCAATTCCGATGACCAGCGGACTTCCTTTTCTCGCAGCGATAATGGTATCGGGGTGGTCTTCATCGAGCAGTAGAATTACATAAGCGCCACTCACTCTTTTGAGCGCAATGCGCACCGCTTCTTCCAACGGGGACTCTGAATTTTTATATATTTCTTCTATGAAGTTTAGCAGTACTTCCGTATCAGTTTCGCTCTGGAAAACATATCCTTTGTTTGCAAGCTCTTGCTTTAGTTGGGCATAGTTTTCGATGATGCCGTTGTGTATCATTGCAAGTTTGCCACCGGCGCTTCTATGGGGATGCGCATTTACATCACTTGGCTCGCCATGCGTAGCCCAACGGGTATGTCCGATCCCAATATTAGCATGTAAAGGTTTGCCTAATAATGCTTGTTCCAATTCGGCAACTTTTCCCTTCTTTTTATATACTGAAAGTCCGTCGGCGTTTATTAATGCAACTCCGGTACTGTCGTAGCCGCGATATTCCTGTCTTTTAAGACCGGTAATAATAATAGGATAGGCTTCCCTATG
>NZ_JBMQQG010000030.1:0-4989 GCF_057362405.1 Ginsengibacter sp. | reverse complement strand
CTTTGCATACCAATACTTTTTTTTATAGTCACTGCCATTTCTGTATCGATTGCGGCTGGCAAAAGTTCAAACACTTTTATGTTCCTGTTTTCCAATTGTTGACGGAGAGAAATGGAATAGGAATGCAAGGCCGATTTGGTAGCACTATAAATTGGTGCAGCCGACATCGGCACAAAAGCAAGCACCGATGATACATTTAAGATATAGCCTTTGTTTTGTTTCAATAAGTGTGGCAGCAATGCTTGTGTTAGTCCAATAGTTCCGATAAGATTGGTTTGGATTTCGGGATAAAGCTCTTCTGAATTCGAATCACTATTTGTCAAATTCCAAAACTTCATTGTACCAGCATTGTTTATCAAAAAATTAAGGCTTGAATATTTTTTTTGAATTTCCGCTATAAGATTTCTTACAGACTCTCCATTTGAAATATCGCATTGGATAATCTCAATTTTAGGAAATTGATTTTTAACATCCTGCAGTTTCATAAAATTTCTACCACAAATAATTACCTTATTACTAACAGATAATTTCTTTGCTAAAGCCACTCCTATACCTGAACCGCCTCCTGTTATTAAAATCGTATTGTCTTGTAACTTCATTTTCTTTCTATTTCACACTGCAAGATTAGAAAGGAATACTTTCAAATATTTGTGTGAGAAAGTCAAAGATTTGTATATTTCATTCACAGAAATTTCTACCTTATTTTAAGGACTTTCTGAAATCCCTCGGAGAAATATTAAACTCAGATTTGAAAGATTTTGAAAGATGGGCAACATCGGCAAAGCAAGTTTCATACGCAATTTCACTAATGGTCAGGGTGCTTTTGGCAAGCAACTCTTTTGCTTTTTCGAGCCGTTTTGTCTTGATGTAACTGGCAGGCGAAGCATTAAAGAGTTCTTGAAAAGTTCTACTAAATGTAGACAAGCTAAGATTGCATAAAATTGCTAAGTCATTAATGGATAGATTTGAAAACAAATGTTTATTTACTGTTTCTTTTAAGTTTACGTTTCTTGGGGTAAACAAATCTGCAAATAGATCAACAACGGAAGCTGCACTTTTTGTTTGTACCAACAATAAAATCAATTCCTTTATTTTTAGTTGCAACAAATCTTCGTTTACCAATTGTGGATTGTCAAAATAGAAATATAAACTCTCGATAAATTTTGCAATTATCTCTGTTGTTGCTATTTTTTGAATAGAGGGTTTTTTGTCGAAAGGTTTTACAAAAGCGGGTATTTCATTTGCATAAATTTTGCGAAGCACATCAGGATACAAGTGAAAAACGACTATTTCATATTTATCTGCCTGACTGTATTTTAAAAGGTCAGCGAAATATGTCCCGCACTTTAATAAAACAGAATCGTGAGAGTTAACAGGCATATGCTCGAGAGCAGAATTAATTTTTGTACTTCCTTCCGAAAAATAAATAAAACAAGCTTCATCCTGAAAGTTTGTACTAAAACGAAATGGAGCTTGAATAATAATTTTTTCAATTAAGCATTTATTGCCTAAGTCAAATTTTTGATGAGATAATATCATTTTGTCCAGCCAAAATTAATTCCTTTTCTTTTGGGTTCTTTTGAAAAGTGAAATGTCTGTTTGCATACTTTGGGTATCTTTTAGCCTGCCCGCTAACTCGTGCCCAGGCCAAAACCTTCCAGGTTACAATTACTTCCCCGCATCCTTTTTTATCTTCTCATCATATTCTTTTTGCAAATCGCTTAGTTCGGTATCATAGCCTTTACGGTCTATAAAAGCAGCTGGATTGTATGCATCGCCGGGATGATGTTTATCGTGCAACTTAAACTGGCTGGCATGCGAAGCCAGCCAAATATCAAAGGAAACCTTTGTCATGGCTGCTAACGTGTAGGCATAATCGCTGACTACATCCGGGTAGGATGTAATGGAAGCAAACGGCTTGTCCGTAACTATCGTTGGCATATTGGCAATAAGTACCCGGTAACTTCTTTGATCGTCTTTCACGGTAAACAAAAAACTACACGAGCCTTTTGTATGACCGGGATGATGCAACATCACAAGTTGCATGTTACCCAGTTGAATGGTATCGCCATCATGCAATAACCGGTCAGGCTCTACCGGTTGGTAAACACTGCCATGCCCGCCCAGCGCATAATCGGAGTTACCCCCTGTTGCCAGTACATCCGCTTCTTTTTCATCTACCATTAATTGCGCACCTGTCGCCTTTTTTACGGCTGCCATAGCGCCCACGTGGTCGTAGTGTGCCTGTGTTGTTAAAAGTATTTTAGTGTCTGCAAAATTGAAGCCCAATCTTTCAATGTTGTTTTTTATTTGAGAAAAAGAACTTGAAAGCCCGGTATTGATTAATATATTTCCTTGTGTAGTTGTAATGATATAACAGGCCAGGTCGTACGTGCCTACGTAATATAAGTTGCCGGCTATCCTGAATGGCTGATAGGGTGTTGACCACTCGGGGTTTGTTGTTTTGGGTTCCTGTACCTTTTGTGCCAACACAGGAAGCATGACTATTGACAGGAATACGCCGAAGATTATATTGGAAAGAAAACCTTTGAACATCTATCGGTATGAATTAAACAGAATATTCAAAGATATTAGCTTTGCAGATAACTCATTATCAATTATCGAAACCTGCTAAAAACTTCTTCCTTTAGTTTGATGGAACGTCAAAATCACTGGCGGGAAAACTCATGGTTGAATTGGCTTCTACAAGTCTCACGTTGGCAATCCCCTGGCCGTGGAAGGTTTGGATTACCTTTACCGGGCCGCCCCACTGAAATATATTTCCATTAACGAACATTTGCTGAAGGCCCGGGCTGATGTTATTGAGTATATTCATCAGCTTTGAATATCCCGGCACGCCGGTGCTCACCCAATAATCCTCCGCTCCTTCATCCGAATTGTTGATACCCTGGAGATGTGTGCACGAAAAAGAATCTATAAGATCAGTTCCTACAACCTTCAGATTTGACCCGCCTCCGGATGATCCACAGCAACTATTGACGATGGACTTGTGACTAACATAATTATAGATAATCGTTTTTAGAGGATCAGAAAATTTATAAAATAAGGCCATATGCGACATTACATTACTTCCTTTTTCAAAAACAACCTCATACCGCACACCTATTGCAGAATCTATTTCAACATGAATGCCAATATCAAGGTTCATTACCCCATGCAGGGCGCCGGTATATACAAGGAGCACTCCGTTTGCATCGGTGTTGTTTTTGCCGGCATGATCGGGGGATACAAGCCCTGCTGAGCAAAGAGCTACCGGTATAAGCAACAAGAAAATTTTTAAACGTTTCATTTGCTAAGATTTAAAAAGAATTTTACACTAAGCTATTATGACTTTTTCTTTATGAAATTGATATTGCGTAACCGGCTAAGCACACTTTATAAGCGGTTTAAATAAGCGGGTACCCGATCATTCGTACCGCAGGTGAATGTTATTTATTGCAAATTCAATACCTTGGCGAAATATTTTATTGAAAAATTATTTATTAACTCCAAAATTTATAAACGTGAAGTTTAATTTTAGCTTAATTGCCGTTATAACGGCAATGGTATGTACAACAGGTTGTGTAAGTACAAAAAAGTTTGATGCGCTGTATGCAAACTATAACAAATTACAGGACAGAAACAGCGAGCTCACCCGCGAAGGTGAAGAATGTAAGTCAAATTTAGATCGGGCTACCGTTCGAATCTCAAGTTTGCAGGACCAGATAAATGCAGAACGTGAGCATGAGAAGGCGCTGCAGTCAGCATTAGATAAATGCCTTACCTCCGCGAGCCAGGGTAATGTAAATGTTTCTAAACTTGTAGATGAAATCAATTCATCTAACAAATACATACAAGAACTAATAGCATCCAAAAGCAAAAGCGATTCGCTTAATATGGTACTCACTAATAACCTTACAAGATCGCTTAGTAAAGAAGAAATGCAGGATGTGGATGTGAAAGTTTTGAAAGGTGTTGTGTATATTTCTCTTTCAGATAATATGCTATACAAATCCGGCAGTTATGAAATTTCAGACAAGGCCGGAGCCACTTTATCAAAAATTGCAAAAATTATTACCGACTATAAAGATTATGATGTGTTGATAGAAGGCAACACAGACAGTGTACCGATCTCAAAACCCAATATTCGCAATAACTGGGATTTGAGTGCACTGCGGGCATCCTCAGTAGTGCAGTCGCTGCAAAACAATTATGGCGTAGATCCGCAACGCCTTACAGCCGGTGGCCGCGGCCAATACAACCCTGTTACCAGCAACGATACTCCTGATGGCAGATCAAGGAACAGGCGTACCGAGATCATTATTACGCCTAAGCTTAACCAGTTTATGGATTTGATCGGCAAAGGAAACGCATCTGACTCAACCGGCACGCATTGATCGATACGAATTGATATTTTATTGCAGCAACGTCCTCTTCTAGGGGACGTTGTTTTTATTTATCAATCGTGCAGAAAAAATAAGATCGAATTGAATAAAATTGATACCAAAGGATTTAAACATCTCAGGAAAAGTAAAACTACCGGTAAACAATAGACGAAGATAACACTGCAATAGATTAAAGACCCCTATTGGAATATTACGCCGGTTGCCTTGTACGAAAGTTACCATTTTCAATTTCCGTATTGTTGGTAACTTTATCAAAAATTATCGAGCGCATCCGGTGTTGAAATCCATAGATAGAAAATGCCCATAAGCCACAACATCAAGAGCAGCAATTACACCCTCAAACCAATTAAAATGAAAACATTTTTTTTGCCTGGCTTGTTACATCCCGTTATCATCAATAAGGTAAAAAACCTATTGACAAGGCTATTTACCGTTAGTATTTTTTTGATACCGTTAGTTTTCTACGGTGCTCGCTCCGCGGCCCAACAGCATTCATTGCTGGCGCTTTCAAAAGCAGATCATACATTAGCAATTGTTGATCCGGCTACGCTAAAGGTTATCGCAAAAGTGCCCGTTGGTTCTG
>NZ_JBMQQG010000029.1:0-29813 GCF_057362405.1 Ginsengibacter sp. | reverse complement strand
CCGATTCCGGCACTGGACGGAGGACATGTATTGTTTACTTTAATAGAAATGATATCAGGTAGGAAACCCAGTGATAAGTTCTTGGAATATGCGCAGATAGCAGGAATGGTGATTTTATTTGCTTTAATGCTTTTTGCCAACGGCAATGATTGGTTCGGCTGGGGAAAAGGGCATTAAAAAAAATGTACGATGTTGGATGTGCGATGCAGATCTCTGTTATTATTGTAATAATATCAAACAGGGGCATCAAATGCAATACTTCTTTCATTCGATCATGCAACGTCGTACATCTAACCTCGTACATCGCACGTGCACTAAAGTTCTATCCCAATCTTCTTCATCAATATAGAAGCGTTTAAGCTATTACAAACTCCCGGCCTTAATTTGTAGTCAAAATATAATTCGTCGTTGCTTACTTGTACATCAAAATGGTAATTGATAATACTTTCGGGATACTCATCTTTGATTTTTGCCAATTCAAGATCATGGGTAGCGATGATGGCTGCCGCATGATGTTTTATTAATTGTTTGACCAATGCTACGGAACCTGTATGTCGATCAAGCGAGTTGGTTCCTCTTAAAATTTCGTCCAGCAATATAAAAACTTTTTCTCCCGCATTTACTTTTTCAATAATCGTTTTTAATTTTTTCAACTCTGCATAAAACGTTGAAGTGCTTTCAGCAAGATTATCGGTTATGCGCATGCTGCTGATAACCTGCACATGCGATATTTTGAAATAAGTGGCACATACCGGTGCGCCAGCCATAGCCAATATAACGTTTACGCCTACACTGCGGAGGTAAGTGCTCTTGCCGGCCATGTTGGATCCGGTTACCAGCATTAATTCCCCATCGTGTTTTATTTCTATATAATTATTTACTCTCTTATTGTCAGTTATTAAGGGATGACCAACTTCTTTTCCTTCTATAAAAAAATAATCATCTGTTATTTCAGGGAAACACCAGGCAGGTTCATTAAAATGTAATACCCCAAGGCTGCTTAAAGCTTCTATATGCCCCAATGTATCAAACCACTTGTCAATATTCTTTTGTTGTTCCGACTTCCATTTTTCCAGGTCAAGCATTTGCTGCAGGTTCCAAAGTAATAGAATATTTAATGGCAGGGAGAGTACGAGGTTATACCTAAGGTCGAGCCTGTCAAGTAATTTATGCAATCTCGCAATATCCTGCGATGCATTTTTATTTTGATGAAAAAAAACCGATTGTAATTGCTTCAGCAAAGGGCTCTCAAAAGTTGTATTTTCAATATGCTCAATACTCCCCGATAATATGTCGATCTCATCTGCAATTTTTGATAGTGTTTCATGAACCGGCGCAACGTATTTATTGATCTGGTAAGCTATGGCTGCAAAAAGCAATAGAAAGAAATAAAATATTGATGATGAAACTCCATCAAAAATATATAGTGTAACAACCGAAATTATTATTGCCGGTAGAACATATCGTAACCATTTCCACGGTTTAAATTTTGTAAATAGGGGAGGTTCCGCAATCCAGCCTTCCAGCCGTTTTCTTGTTATGAAAGTGATTTTTTTTTCTTTACCTTTTGCCTGCAGGTCTTGTATCCATTCAATTTTATTAGAAAGTTCTTTTAAGGCATTTTGTCTTTGCAAAATAGTTTCTTTAGCTGCAGGTGTTTGTAAATATGCTGCCAGTTGCCAGCTTCCCATTTCTGATGTCGTTCTGTTTATATATTGAAATAGGGAATTGGCGCCAAAAATATCCATGTCGTTGGCGTATAAATGGTCTGCCGGAATGTGTTCATTGCCTTCAGAAAAAATACGATAATTTCCTTCAAGGAATTCTAACTCATCATTGTTGATATTAACGAGGTGTATGGTGTACTCAATGGCAGCTTTGTTTTTTAAATCTGCAAATAATAGTCTTATGAAAACTACCAACAAGAGTATACTTACAATTATAACATACCAAACACTTATAGACCATAAGACATAAAATACAATGATAATGGCTGCAATGGAGCCAAAACGCAACCATCCAAAACCGGATTTCCTTTGTTGTAGTCTCGTTAAATCTGTCTGCAGACCATCAATTCTTTTCTTATAAAATATCCCTGGTGCCATCTAAAATCTTAAATTAAAAGTTGGTAAAAATAAAGGTTATAATACTTACTTAAACACCCGGCTATATTTTGTAAATTTGCAGGTTCAATTGTTGATTGTTAATTGTCCATCACCAATTGTTTCGGGGCTGACCGGTATTGACAGCATAGTTCTTTGTAAGTATAAGCATGTAGTGCGTTGCGTAATTAGCACTTAAATATGAATACGAAAACTTTAAATGGCAATACTTCGTATGCCATGGCTGCTTAATTATTAATTAAGTAACCATTAGGGCCGTTGTAGCTGGCCAGACCTGTTGCCACGCTCTTCCGCCGACTCAAAAATAAAACGGGTTGCTGTAATCCAAGGCTGTGCGGATTGCTTAAGACCATCCAGCTAAGGAAAAAGTCGGTTTGTTTTGCTCCTGCTTTTTCCCGACAAATAATGCAAAAATAAACATGTAGAAGGCTTACGGCGAGTGTGTTTGGACCAGGGTTCGACTCCCTGCAGCTCCACTAATTTACAATTCAAACGAAATCAAAAGCCCGCAAACTCAATGTTTGCGGGCTTTTTTGTTTTTGGAGACTGATCAAAATGTTCAATAGTGTAAAAAAATTAAAAAGGCCAGATCCCGCGCCTAACCTTTAAGGTTGAAAACAAAAACAATTGTATTGATGAGATCCTGCCTCAAAATCTTATAAAAAAGTATACCTAAAACAATCTTTAAAACAAATTTTTTGAAAATGTCCAAATGAGGAGCGAACGATTCATAAGCTCTTTTCAGCTTGACATAGTCTTATAAATAAGCAAAGTGCTTGTGCAACAACTCTCTAAAAATTTGAATCGGTAGAATTTATGGCCACGTCTTCAAATCATAAATATCGTCTTTGCGATCTTTTACCGTCATGCATAAATAAATCATCTCAACCATTGTCCTTGTGTTCTTAAGGTAGCTTGCAACGCTGCTTTGGCACAATATTGGGGCTTACTTTTTCAACTATTTTTAATAAGAAAAATTTGCACTATGAAAAAGATTTTACTGGCCTTGCTAGTAAGCGGTACCACCTTAGTTGCATCAGCACAGAATTCGGATACTACCAATCGTGGTTCGATGACGAATTCATCATCCCATAAATATTACTATTACCCCTCATCAAATGTATATTTCGATCAGGCGAATGGAACATATTGGTATTGGGATAACGTTACATCCCAATGGAAGACGACCACTACAGCACCTGCTGGTGTCATTCTCCAAAAGAAGGATCGTCATGCAATAAATTATTCGGGCGATGAACCCTGGAAGAACAATGCAGAAGACATGAAAAGATATAAGCCAGAAAAAGACACCACAGGATAATAACTAAAAAAACAACATCCGGGTATATATCTTATTTATATCGGAATTGGCTTTTGCTCATTACGGAATTGCTGGAGCGTATCCGGAATAAGAAACGCACTTAGCTCAAAACGAGCAAGCTCCTTTTCCTGTAAGATGTCTTGATTTCGCTAAACAAAAGTGCTCTGCCGGACCCATCAGGCTCGAAATTTTTATTAGTTATATGCTGGCGTATTATTGCAGGCACCCTTGCATAATTTGACTGTTTCTGAAATGAATTGATTATTATTTTTGAATTGTACTGACTCCCTCTATATGGGTAGAAATTTAATGGCAGGTGTTTCAACCTGCCATTGTTAATTATTGCCACGTCGCACATCGCATTCGATTTACTAGCGACTCTTTTGTATGGCTTTTGCAGCCCCAAGATGCTTATACAATGTAGGTAAAGTTTTAGCGGCGAAATTTTTGAAGGCTGAATCGCTGGAATTTTTAGCCGCATCCTCAAAAAGATCAATATCGTCTTTGTGATCTTTTACCATCATGTCTATATAGTCCTTATCAAAATCTTTTGCACTCTCCTTGTTTAAGTCATCGATATGTTTTTGATCGTCCTGACTTATTGAAGAAGGCAATGAAATGTTTTTTTGTGCTGCAATGTCTTTTAATTTGTCATTGGCATCTGTATGATCCTTCACCATCATTCTGCCAAAGTCTTTAATTTTTGTGTTGGCTGATTTTTGTTCTGCCAATTTACCAAGTGCTACTTCCATCATGCCGCCATCAGCTGCTTTTACCGCAAATTTAGCCACATCATCGGTTACTGACATAGCATTGGCTACTGTATCTTTTTTGCTTTCTGACATATTAGTTGTGTCCTTTTTTGCATTCATATCATTGGCTGCATCAACACTGTCCTTTTCATTTCCGCTATTGTTGCACGCCTGCGTTGTCAACAAAATACTTGCAATTAAAATTGCTGAGATCTTTTTCATATTATTTATTTTTGGTTAACGATTATGATGTGAGGTTAACAAATAGCAAGCCATTCTGCTCTGCAAGTGTACAGCGCTGCAGTTACCCCCGGAATTAATTTTTTTGCATTTATCAACTGGCTGGCCTTGCTTTTTTATGGCCTTTTAATTTATAAGTATTAAATAGTTCGCGGTAAAGAATTTTGCAGTAAATAAAATTAAAAGTTAGGCCTGGTAAGAAGAAATGATGATTTTGATATGAATAGAATTGGGGAAAATAGGGCTCCGCTTGAGTGAATTAACGCATCAGTTAATTCAGTTTAAAAAATCGGGAGTGATCTGGTTTGTTAAATAAATGCCTTAACTGGGTGAGGGCGCAGGCTTCTTGTTTATTTAATTCTCCATTAATAAAAATATGTGGATATGCTTCCTCAAAATTTATCCAAAAGGTTATTGTAAGTTCTTTCTGTCTTTAGTTTGGGCTTATATAGTAATTCATGCACAACTAACTTAAGCTTCAACCATTTCAACCTCCCGACATTGTGGCAAAGTCTTTGCAAAAAAGCAATTATTTGGATTTAAGTAATATTGATGGGGACTGCGCATAAGGTATGTTACGCCCCAATGCAATAGGGTACAACCTTCGATAGGTGGATCAAAATCAAAGGCATAAAAAGTCTGCTAATCTCACTTTGAATGATTGTCTGGTATTAAATGATTCTTATCGGCATGCAATTTATTTAACCTGCATCTTGAATACGTCCATTTAGATCTATACAAGAATGAAAACATCAAAAAATTGCAAGCAACAGGCTGCAAAGGTAGCAGTGAAATATTGCCGGTGATTGGCGGTTATGACGGTGGGTAATTTTCGGATAGATGAAAAATTGATTTCAAAAGTAATAGGGTTGGCAGATTTCATTTCGCCTGATTTCGATATCAGCGCTTTAGAACTTCGAAAAAATATAGATGAAAGCAACAATAAGAGGCATATGGCATATTCTTAAAAAATCCGTTGTTGGTTTTTCAAACGACAGGATCTTAAAGCTAAGTGCAGCCCTCGCTTACTATACCGTATTTTCTGTGGGCCCGTTACTAATAGTTGTTATTTTTTTATGCAGTATTTTTTTTGGTAAAGAAGCTGTTGAGGGAACGATTTATGGACAAATACAGGGTTTCGTGGGACATGATGCTGCATTGCAGTTACAGGAAATAATAAAGAGCGCAGCAATAGCCGGCAAGGGAAAGGTCGCCGCAATTATTGGTCTCATAGTTCTGTTAATAGGCGCCACCAGCATGTTTAGCGAGATGCAGGATTCAATCAATATGATTTGGGAGATAAAAACAAAACCAAAATCTGCTATTTGGCTTTTTATAAAAAACCGTTTATTGTCATTCGGTGTCATCGCTAGTCTCGGCTTTCTATTGCTGGTTACATTGGTTATTTCGGGATTGATAGAAGCGTTAAGCCAGCGACTGCAATTGTACTTTCATGAGTTAACCATAACGGTGTTTTATATTCTTGATCTTATTTTAAATTTTGTTGTTATTACTGTTTTGTTTGGCGTAATATTTAAAGTATTACCCGATGCCAGGATAAAGTGGAAAGATATTACTGCAGGTGCTATCGCAACTGCCGTTCTTTTTATGCTGGGAAAATTTGCAATTTCTTTTTATATAACAAAAACTAACGTGGGCAATACTTATGGAACTGCGGGTTCGTTAGTAATATTACTGGTTTGGATTTATTATTCTTCGGTTATATTATATTTTGGAGCGGAATTTACAAAAGCCTATGCGATAAAATACGGGAGCCGTATTGCTCCAAATGATTACGCCGTTATTACCAAAACAGTTGAAGTAGAACACAGCAATAAAAGCTTTCAACAAGTTGAGCAGTTGGAAAAAAAGAACAAAAACTAAATTGATGGAACTACATTCCTTTAATGCAGTTTATACATATTATAGCCGTCGTCAATTTACTTTCTTGTACTTATATTTTTGTTTTATTTTCTGGTTAAAAAAAGTTCCCATGGAACCTGAATTCTTCAGTAATTGGTAAGTTGTTTCAGGCACATTTTCAAAATCGTAAGTTGACCCCGACACAAAAGCAATTCTTAACGTGTGTGAATAAGAATCATAGTGCAGGCTTTTAATAACAGACGATGGCATTTTCAAAATTCTATCAGTAATCTTTAAAATTATTACGTATAAAACACGACGAAAAAGGCTGCCTTAAAAAGCAGCCTTTCAGGGATAGGTTAGCAATAAAAAGTTTTAGTGCTTCAATATTGTCTTGCTAATTTAACTGGTGCGTCTTTTCCTTTTTTTCGGAAGAAGAATTAGCATTCGTTTTTTTATGCTCCGCTGCAGAGGCGGAACTGCCTATTGATTTTTGTGATGTGTTACCTTCTTTTGACACCCTTATTTTATTTTCTACATTGCTAACGCCGGAAACTTCTTCTGCAATATCTTCTGCTAGTCTTTTCGATTGTTTGTCTGCTACATTTCCTGTTAAAGTAACTTCGCCGTTTAGCACCTTCACTTCTATGTCTGTGGCATCAAGGGTGCCCTCATCGCTAAGCCGGTCGTTGATGTCATCCTGAATTCTTTCATCTGAACGGTGGTAACCTCTTGGGCCTTTTCCCCGATGTTGGCCATTTCCGTTATTCCAATAGTTCCAATCATCCTGTCCGAAACCTCTGTTCCTATTTTCTGTACCCCTGTTTCCACCACCATAATTGCCATAAGACGATTGATCTCTGTAAGGTTGATAGGATCGTGGATTCCGTTCCTCGTACCCTCGGTTTTCCCTTCCATAATCTGAATTGTAAAAGCCACGGTTGCCTGGCACGTCATCGGTGTAATAGTCGTTATCGTAATCATTTCTCTGGCTTCGAATAGATGATCTGTTCATCCCACTTCGGGCATGTGTTTTGTCGTAATAATCGCCCTCATAGGAATCTCGCTCTCTATTCCCGTAATCTGAATTATAATTAGCGCCGCCTTCATAATAGTTGGCTGAGGGTGAATTGTATCCGCCCCGGCGATGGTTACTGTAGCCCTGGTTTTGCGACCTTCCAAATTCAGATTGTAAATATTGCGGACTATAGTTTTCTCCGTCCCGCCGGAAACCGTAATGCGATCTCTGGCTAACGTTATTCTGATTTGCATACCCGGCATCGTCATCATATTCCGAAAAATCATTTCTACCGGTATATTGATTATAACTGCCGCTACCCTGTCGGCCATATTCATTTTCATAACCGGAATTTCTGTTTCGGTTGCGATTGTTTTGATTGTTGTTTTTCATACTAAAAAATTTTTTGAGTTCAAGAAAATCGTTTTAAAAATTCTTCAAATAATGTGCCCTGCGGGTTTCGGTTGAATAGTTGATAGGTTTGTAGAATGCCGTCCACATAGCTGTTACTATGGCAAAATACTTGGCTCTGAACTGCTACAAATAGCCAAAGATTAATGGTTATGCTGTTTAATAAACAACTTAATAAATGGTTCCATCAATCTCAATCAAATAACTATTTTGGGTTATAGAATTCTTTCACGGTTTTCTTAAGACGCATTACTCCATGCAGCAAAATCTATCTGAATTAGTCATGCTAAAGCCGAGCTCCTTTTACCAACCGATTAAATATCAATAACTTCTTTGGTGTGATATTTGTTAATTTTTTTTCAATTTTTTGCCATCCAACATATGAGAAAAATTCTGGTTGTTGATGACGACAACGATATATTAACCGTTGTTGAAATAATACTGCGTATGCATAAGTTTGCCGTTAAAACCATCTCCAGGTGGGAAGATATTCATTCTTCTCTACAGGTTTTTTCCCCTGATTTAATTTTGCTTGATGTGGCGCTGGGAAGCGCTGACGGGCGCATAATCTGTAAGAAATTGAAGCAGTCAATCGAAACTACGCATATCCCTGTCATCCTGTTTTCAGCTCATTATGATTTGGTAAACAGTATACACGAGTTTATGGCGGATGGGATTGTGACGAAACCTTTTGAAACATCTTATTTGGTGGAGACTATCAGGAAGCATATTGCCTGAATGTTTTATTTACTCAGCTGCTTAAGGCTATTTTTTATTTATGCGTAAAATAATACCCACTCCGGTTCATGTCCAGCCAGTTCAATTGCATGCTCGTAAGAATTATTTTAAATATTCTCATTAAAAAGTTTTTATGAAAAACAGGATCATTTTTGTATTTATTTTTTTGACAATTTCCTATTTGGTAAAAGCGCAGGATACTTCAGGCGTATCAAAGCTTCTCAATCTTTCATTGGAAGAATTAATGAACATTAATGTAGTCACCGCTTCCGGTTTCATGCAAACAGTATCCGAAGCCCCGTCAACTATTACAGTTATTACGGCACAGCAAATCAGGGAAAGAGGATATGAACAGTTAGAAGATGCTTTGCGTGACGTGCCGGGTATCGACATGATTCATATAAACGGCTATGCGCCAACGCTATTTTATTTTAGAGGAATGTATGGAGCGGAAAATTTAAGAGCGTTGTTAATGATAGATGGAATAGCCGAAAACAACATTCTTGGAAGTAACGATTTAGCAGGGCCTGCATACAGCCTTCACAACATAGAACGAATCGAAATTATTTGGGGTCCGGTTTCAGCATTGTATGGCGCTAATGCATTTGGGGGTGTAATTAACATGATCACAAAAAAAGGCCAGGATATTAGTGGGATTCATGCGGAGCAGGGCTTCGGCAGCTTTAATACTTCCTTTGAAAAATTTAATCTTGGGTTAAAAAAATCAAAATTTGAATGTGCATTAGCAGGGACATTGTTTAGTACTGATGGTCCTAAGTTTGCCAACCGCGATCCAAATTATTCGGGCTCTTATGTGAACAAAGCTTATTCACTTATTGGCAGTGTTAGTTACTACGCAAAAAAATCAGTTACCACTTTTGGCTACCGCACTTACAGAACACCGATGGGGTGGGGAACCTATTCCAATAGCCCCACCACCTATTTAAGGCTTCCATCACAAGGATATGGAAACAGCGGTATCGTAGGCGTAATACAAAGTAATATCAGGGGCGGAAGATCAGGATTGGATGATGCATTTTTGCGAACTACTTATATTCAAAATGAATGGAAGCCAAATGAAAAGTTTAATATTCTCTCCCGCATATTCTATCGCGAAACAGGGACGGCAGATGATTCCTACATTTATGTAACGGCCAACGGTACAAAACTTATCTGGCTGCCAATAACAAGTTATTCTAACCGGATTGCGGGAACGGTGACCTTGAATTATTCACTTTCAAAAAAGCACCAATTTAGTGCAGGTATTGAAGTTGATCGGGATAACGTAGAGAGAGGTGCCCGAAAGACTACGTTCGATATTAATACAATTTATCTAATAGATGGAGTTGATACAGTAACAAATATCCATGCAACTTTTTTACCCCGGCAGTATGATATTCGAACAACTGTTGGGAGCTTTTTTCAATACAACCTGAGCACAAACATATTAGGCAAAACCAATTTTACATTTGGGGGCCGCCTCGATTATAATAGTTATTGGGGAAATGCATTAAGTCCCCGTATTGCCGTTGTAAACCAACAGGGAAAAAACCTTACGTTCAAGTTGCAGTTTGGCAGAGCATTTCGGGCGCCAACCAACCTGGAAATATATCAAATAACACCAGATAGCAACTTTCATCTAAAAAAAGAACAAATAACAACCTATGAGGTAAATGCTATTTATTCGCCCTCGAAAAAAGTGCGATTACAACTAAATGGTTTTCGTAATGAACTATCAGATGTTATTGCATTAACACTTCTTCCGAATCCATTGATACCAGACAAAAACCCGAGTTCTATTAGCATTAATGGTGTTGAAGGAATTTTGAATGCTGACATAACTGCGGATATTACAGCTTTTGCAAATTTTACTTACCAATATGCATGGGTAAAAAACCTTGTTACTCATAATTCCCGAAAACTTGCGGGCGTGGCTAATGTAAAAGGAAATGCTGGTGTCACAATGCATTTAGATAATTTTTTTACGGTTAGCGTTAGCGGTAACTGGGTGGGTGCCCGACCGTCGCCCCATACAGACCCTTACGGTCCGGTAAAAGGCTATTTCCTGACTAACTTAACAGTTGCCAGCAAAAGATTATTTAATAACAAGATTACAGTGAGCCTGGATATTCATAATCTTTTTAACGTAAAATGGCTCGATCCCGGATTTCGCACAGCAGACGGATTTTTATATGCTACGGTGCTCGAGCAACCGGGAAGCAATGGCTTAATAAAAATAGGAGTTGATTTATAATTATTTACCAAGACCTATGTAATGAGATTAATATAATCCAATTAAAAGATGTTTAAAAGACTCCTGTTTATTGTAATAATGTGTTATGGCTCTGCGACTGTAATGGCGCAGAAACGGGAAGTTGAAGCAAATCTCAAAGCAGTATTTATTTATAATTTCATAAAGTATATCGATTGGAACGCTCCTGTTGATGACTCGTTTATTATTGCTGTTATCGGTGCTTCACCGGTGTACAGTTCTCTTCAGGAAATTGCGAAAGATGAAACAGTAAATGGAAAAAAAATTATTGTTCTTCATTTTAGTAGTCCGGACGATATAACTCATTGCAATATTCTTTTTATCCCCGCAAGCACTCAGTACTCACTTTCATCAATTTTGGCAAGAATAGGAAAGGGCACCCTCACCATAAGCGAGGAACCCGGATATGCCGAAATGGGTACGGCATTTAACTTTGTACTGGCCAGGGACAAACTTAAATTTGAAGCGAATCTAAATGCAATTGATGCCGCAGGATTAAAAGCCAGTTCGCAATTATTGAAACTAGCGATTATTGTAAACCAAAAATGAAAGATTTTATTACTCTTAAACCACACACTATTGTTTACGTTGCGTAGGATATCAATTCGCGGGAAGCTCATTTTAATGCAGGTTTTTACCAGTGTAATTGTTTTAGGGCTTTGTTTTACGGCCTTTGTTGTTTCGCACATTAAAGATTACAAAGTGCGCAAGGTTAAAAGTATGATAAGTCTTGCAAGGGTAATAGGCACTAACAGTATTCCAACTTTTCAGTTCAGGGATAATGAGTATGCCAAACAGATTCTCGATGATCTCGAGCAGGTTTCCCCCGAAGTTCTAAATGCATCCATTCTAGACAAACAAAAGAATGTTTTTGCAAATTATACCAGGCCAGGGGCAGATACTTTTCATTTTACTTTACCCTCCCCAGGTACTGAACAGTTTAAATTTACCAACAATAATCTTTTCATCTATAGCAGCATCATCAATAATAAAGACATACTGGGCACAGTGTGCCTGAGAACTGATCTTAAAGAATTAAACGACATAAAAGCCACCCAATATAGCATTGCATTAATAATACTTATCGTGGGTGTTGGCCTTTCCTTTTTTATTGCGTTTATTGTTCAACGTTATATTTCGAAACGGATTTTGAAACTTGCAAACGTTATGAAAGAAGTAAATGACACGGGCAATTATAAAAAGCATGTAGATGATCCGGACAAAGACGAAATCAGCACACTAGCCCACATGTTCAACCAGATGATGGAACAAATTTTTATAAGTCAGCAAAAAAAGGATGAATTTATAGCTGTTGCCAGCCATGAACTTAAAACCCCGCTAACAAGTATTAAAGCGTATCTGCAGGTTCTGGAATCTATTGAAAGCGATGAAACCAACAAAAAATATGTTAATAAGAGTCTTGAAAGTGTAAATAGGTTACAGCAGCTTATATACGATCTTTTAGACGTATCAAAAATTCAGAGTAACCAACTCTATCTCAACATTACGGAATTTAACGTTGATAATTTTATTGATGATGCTATTGCGGAATTTCAATTTGTGGCAGGCAATCATAAGATTTTTAGAAGTGGGGCAGAAATTAGTCACACCATAGACGCAGATCGGCAACGCCTTGAACAGGTTCTGACAAATCTTTTGTCTAATGCTGTAAAATACTCCCCTGATTCAAAAGAAATAATTGTACATACGGAAAAGCATGACCAGGAATTGCTCGTAAGGGTAAAAGATTTTGGATTTGGAATAGCGCCGGAAGAATTGAATAAAGTCTTCGAACGTTTTTACAGAACGAAAACTAACTCGATTCTCATTTCCGGTTTTGGCCTGGGCCTTTATATATGCAAGGATATTATTAAAAGGCACCATGGTAAAATATGGGCTGAAAATGATAAAAATGGAACCTCTTTTTATTTTTCGTTGCCGCTCAAAAACCCGGTCAAATCAAAATAAAAATTTTGAGTCAGCATGAAACATTAATTCCCGGTTCCTTTAACAAGTTGGCAGCTTCCCTTGTAACTTTCCATTGAGGAAATATCTTGCCCCGCATTTTGACATTTTCGATAACAATAAGACCACGTTTTACGAGCGCCGTGAAAGAGCCATCAATATCAACGGGCCCAATCGGTTGATTTGTATTTTGTTTCCTGCACGCGAGTTCCAGCGTCTTTATCATTACTCTACTAAGAGAATTTTTTCGTTCTTTACGTTTCATCGACGAAATGAATATTGGTTCGTTAATGAAGTTGATAATTATATTACCACAACTACTTTGCCGCAAATGAATAACAAGTCCAGTGATGACCGGATTATAATAGTTTGTCCTGAACATTTAACAGAGAAAACATTGAAGGCCGATGGCTATTCCATTATTTTATGAACGCTAAAGCTTTCTCTGTGGCAGATGAAATATACATTAGTTTTTTTACCATGTATAATTTCTTTATTTTAATGAGAGATATTTTTCCGCATAAAGCCGAGAACCTAAAGGTCATTTTGATTACAAGGGTAAATGTTGCGTTCATTGCAATAATAACTCTGGCGCCTGTCGCATATCTACCCGGTGATTGACCTTGGCTGTTTTAATGACCTGGAATTTTTTACGATTATATTTAAATTTGAATTAAAGTTTGGTATTAGCGTTGCTCTATGTTAGTAAAAAAAATATCTAATGACAAAAAAAATACCTGCAAAAAAAAAGGATTCACAAAAACCTGGTCCGGCTAAATGGTCTAAAAAGGTGACAGAACAAAGCAATGCAATGGATCTTGAAAAGGATGTGTTTACGTTAAAAGACCCGACGAAAATTGCGAAATCCATTAAAAGATCAGCGGAAAAAAGTAAAAGAAGAAAAGCGGAACCTTTTCAATCTGCAATGTCGATGATTAATTTTTACGAGAACCGCGGCGGCAAAAATATCCCTGCTGCCCAAAGGAAGATTCTGGATGCATCAAAAGAAGAGCTGAGAAAGCTATATGGAAGAGACACAGAATAAAATAATTGAGGTCAGTTCTTCATGGAGAAAAAAGGTATCGACTCAACTTTACGTAATTTATCGTCGATAAAAAATTTTTGCGCCATTTTGGGCAGATAAAAATTAGCTGCTTTAAATATATGTTCTAATTTACTTATTATTTTTTAACCTCAAAGACGCCGGTAATGGAAAAAGCTTTCCAATCTCTTGATTATTCCTTCAAATATTTTGATGCTCTTTTTTCGAATACAGTTCAAAACTGCATTTTGTTGCTCGATGAAAAAGGTATCGTGATTTCGATTAATGATGCCTTTGCAACTTGTTTTGGCTATACGCACCAGGATGTTGCTGGAAAATATCTCTCGATGTTTTTTACGGACGATGATATCAAAAAAGGAAAACCCGAAATCGAAATTCAAAATGTATTAAAAACAGGTCAGTCATTTGATAATAATTACCTGGTGAGGAAAGATAAAAGCATTACCTGGGTTTCAGGAGAATCAATCCTGGTAAAAAATGAACAGACTGCTATAAGAATTTTAAAAGTTATACAGGATATTGATGTCCAGAAGAAATCGGAAGAGCGGTTTACCCGTCTTGGCGAACTCAATGCGAAAATTCTTATGTCAATTGAAGACGCAGTTGTTGTGTTAGACCGGCATTTAAATATTCTGGATGTTAATGCATCATTTAATGCAATCTTTAAAATAAGTCTCAAGAAGGGCGTCCCACTGAATTTCAGCGAAGTAATTAAGCGATTCAACATATCGGGAGAGTTTCTGAAAAACATTAATGAAACCTGTCTTTCTAATAATGGTTTCAACAATTATCCATTAGAAATCGAAACGGCGCCCAATGTGAAAAAAGTTTTTGACGTAAGCTGCAATTTAATGTCATATAGCAGCGAAGACCTAAAGCTAATTATTATTATGCATGATATTACGGTGCATAAGGATCTGGAAAGAGAGCGGGAAGATGTGATAGGATTTGTAGCCCACGAACTTAGAAACCCATTGGCAAATCTTGTTTTGTGCAATGAATTGCTGGGAGAATTGATAAAAGAAAATGATACAAAATCAATTGACGATTTGTTGCAGCGGAGTAAGAACAATGTTATGAGGTTAAATAAATTGATCGGCGAACTGTATGATGCTGCTAAAATGAAATCCGGTAACTTAAAACTTAATATAACGACATTCAATTTCCAGGAAATGATACAGGAAGCAATAGGAACTGTAAAAGTCTTGCACCCTTCTTATAATATCGTTGTTAAAGGGAACGGGAATATTGAAACTAACGGTGATCGGTATAGGTTAATCCAGGTAGTTACCAACTACCTGAGTAATGGAATAAAATATTCTGATGGCAATAATGAAGTTCAACTTCATATTACTTTTACAAATAAATTTATTACTGTTTCTGTAAAGGATCATGGCCTGGGCATATCTCAAAAACAATTGCCTTTTATTTTTGATCGTTTTTTCCGGGCCGAAAAGACAAGAAACCTGGAAGGAATAGGCCTGGGATTATATATTTGCCGACGGATAATTAATGCACATAATGGAGAAGTTTGGGCAGAAAGTGAAGAAGGCAAAGGCTCAACTTTCTATTTTTCAATCCCGTGTGTTTAATGATTTTTATGGCATGCCTGTTGATTTGTTTATGATAAATGCTTTATGAAAACAATCCTTTTAGTCAATAATGATTTTGACACGATGAGTCTTATTAAGAGATGGTTGGAGATAAAAGGTTACAAAGTTAGATTTACGGATAGTCGCCGCGAAGCATTAAGGCTAATGAAAGAATGTAAGCCTTCTCTTGTTATAATAGACATTTTACAGCATGTAGTTTTATTTGACATTAAGGCACAGCGGGAATTTGATCATGTTCCGATACTTTTAATGACGGGTTATACTTCTACTTACACGCCAAAAAAGCTTCCCGCCGATGACTCAATTGAAAAGCCATTTGATCTGCCATTATTTGAAAGAAAAATAAAAGCCCTACTGGATCATAAAGTTGAGGCATAAACGAAGTTACGCGTTGTTTTTTTGCTGCCGTATTATACCGCCGGGATTTGCAATAAAACGAAAAGGCCAGATGTATATCTGACCTCTATTTCGAAAAACCAATGTCCATTTTTATGAGACATCGATATTAAGACCTCATAAAAAACATGCCAAATTTTATTCACTATTCATTTTGGTTAATATGGGAGAGAGCAAATTTATCAGCGCACCTTTTTGGCTAATTTATTTTACCGGTTGTCGTAAGAAGTGTGCGAATTCCGAAATCGTGGATTAATAGATACACCAACTTATTTTTTGTGTCTCTATTGTGTAGTTACGGAACCAGGACGCAGGGATTTAATATTCAAGGGCATATTTTGTCACTTACCATTTTTACAAGAATATTTATGTCAAATGGTTTTTGAATAAAGCCATCCGCCTGGCAACTTCTGGCGATGTCTTCGAGACCACCGGTCGCAGAAAATAGAACTACGGGGATTTTGTTCGTTGTTGAATTTTTTTTTAAACGTCGTATCGCCTCGTCGCCTCCTAGGGGTGGTATTTTTAAATCCAATAAAATAACATCGGGGCTGGTATCAATTACATCCTGAATGATTTCATTGCACCGCGTCCTTGTTTCAACAAAATATCCCGCCCTCTCGAATATAAGAGTGCAGGGTACTAAAATACCATCATTGTCATCGACTATAAGAATTCTTTTCTGCATTACAATTCAATATTTGCGCATGCCAACCGTGAACTATAAATGATCTTCGAGGTAACGCCTGCCCTTTAACGTAAGAAGAACGCACATAAAGCGCTTCCCATCACTGTCTTCAATAAAATCTGCTCTTAATAAACCCCTGTCAACGAGACCCTTTGCGCCTTTTTCCATTGCCTTACAAGGAAACAAATCCAGCATTTCCCTTTCGTGACATTCCATCAGGCATTCAATCATAGAAGTGGTTAACGGTCTTTCGGTGTCAGTTGTGGTTCTATACATATTGTAAACTTTTTTAAAGTTTAAAATTTTATATAAATAATACAATTAATACAATTAATACAGTAAAACATTTCATGAAACCGAGCTGAAGAAACCCAAATCCTGTCTCCAAATAATCAAAGTAAATGCCAAAATGTTTAATATAACAAAATTTAAAAGAAATCCATTTTAGAACCAATTACTACATTCGCATGATATGAATATACATGTCAAGAACATGTAATTATAGCAATAGCTGTGCTGATAAAATATATTTGAGCGCGAACATTTATTATTTGGTTATGACAAATCTTAAACTGCCGATTAAACGAATAAAATTGAGAATACGATGCAAATTCCAAAATAAAATGACTGAGATTGAATGTTTGACCGGTACTTTAAAAAAATGGACTTACGTCTAAAAATAAGATAAGAGACTATTTTACATTTCACCATTATTCTACAAAAACCCATAAGCGTTTGCAGCTTCGGGATTAACGGAAGATTCGGCTACGCTGGTTAACTTTTCATCTACTCCTTTTTCCCCTGTAAAAAGTTGCGCTTAATAAATATCAAACCTGATTGATTACTTAAATAATCGGAATGCCATAATAATGGCGCATTGCAAGGATTGCGTTCTTTCTACAAAGACATCTTAGTGAGTATTTCTTTACACATATCTGCACTGTGTTAAAAGCGATGTCAAAATTTTTGATCTTATTGTGTTTTGTCGGAAGGCGATCACTTCATCTTCGTGGTCTAAAAAATTTCAATAACAATATGGCTTGCGAAAACTCCAGAGATGGTTCAGAGGACCGACAATTGTCGTGCACAATCGCCAAATCTGGTGCGATTGATCTAACAAAAGCTTAAACCAATCAAAAATAAATTATGGATTTAAGGTATGGCAAGACGTTTATGGTCACCTAAAAGTTATCAATTGAGTTGTTATCGTCCTATTTCTGCGAAGCCAAAAAAGCTACGATGTCATTCATCTCATCTTTCTTTAATATGCCACCATAAGCGGGCATATTGGCTGCGCCGTTCACAATGCGTATTTCCATTTCTGGGTTCGATAGGCGTCTACCCACAAACGTTAGGTCTGGTCCTTTAAGGCCACCATAGCCATTTATTTTATGGCAATACTGGCAACCCTTCAAATAAAACAAATTGACGCCGTTTTGAATTTGTTTGTCAGGATTTTTAGCCTTAATACTTTTTATAGTTAGTGCTTCCGTTTTAAAATCGGGTGACCATGGCGCCCGAAAGCCTAAGATCAATAAACTTAGCATAAAAACGATCACACATATGCATCCAAATATCGCCCATGGACGCCTTATCGGGCTTCGCTCTCCCTTGTTTGAAATGAATGGTAATACTAATAAAAATATAACGGTGAGTACAGGGCCAATAACAATTACATACGACTCAATTTTTGGTGGCATTAAAGCAAAAAGCGCAAAGATGGGCAGCATGTACCAGTCAGGCGCAGGTGCTGCGTTTATCGAAGATGGGTTAGGTGGGTTAGTAAGTGCAGGCGGCCCAATAAATACGGCGAGTAATACGACAGCAATTACAACGATGGCGGAAAAAAAGGCGTCCCGCCAGGCAGCATCCGGCCAGAAAGGAACGCCCTTTTCTTTAAGCATATTATTATACCACGCCCTGTATGTCCGTGGATCAACAAGTCTTCCTTTTTTTGCAGGTTCGGAAATACCGTTCCTTATAACTAAGTACAAATGGTAACCCACAAACATAAAAATGAATGCCGGAAAGATAAATACATGCAAGGCAAAAAACCGACTAAGGCTTTGCCCGCCTAATGTATCGCCGCCAATTAAAAAACGTGCGGCAAACGTTCCTATAACGGGTATTCTTGACAACTGCTGCGCTGCCACAACAGCTGACCATACGCCATTGGAATCCCAGCGCAACAACTGCCCGGTAAAGCCCATGGCTATAGTAAGAAATAATAACAGGACACCGCTGATCCAACTCATTTCCCTGGGAAATTTATAAGAGGCGGTTATGTAAACCCGCATCATGTGGATGCCTACAAAAATAATCATGCCGGAGGCGCCATAATAATGAATACCTCTCAATGCATTCCCAAACTTTGCTTTGTTAGTAATGAAGTCGAGACTTTCATAAGCGCCCTGCGATGAAGGCTGGTAAAGGAATGCAAGCGCAATGCCTGTTACCACTTGTAATACAAAACAAAATAAAGTGGCGCTTCCAAAAACGTATGCCCATTTTGCTCCCGGTGGCACGGGGTGTTTTATGATGGGCAATATATTTTCCGTAATGCCGCTTCGGTCATCAAACCAATTCCATATTTTTTTTAAAACTCTTTTCATTCACTATGCAGTAATCTTTGTCAGTGGCAATGGCGCCGTTTCTATCTGGACTTCATCTTTATAAATTCTTATTTTATACTGGGTAAGGCGTTTGGGAGGAGGACCTGCTGCTACTGTTCCGTCTTTATAATAAACGCCACCATGGCACGGGCACATAAATAATTCGGCGTCTTGTTCCCAACGTACGGGGCAGCCAAGATGTGTACAATTAGCAGTGAAGGCGGTGAAGTCCGTTTCAGAATTTCTGCGTACCCAGGCGGCTGATTCCGCCGTTACGCCCGCATAAGGTTTAGGGTCTGCATTAATAAACTTAACAAGTGTAGTTGTATTAATTTTAAAATCTTTCAAAGAACCTACCCGTCTCCATGCCTGCGTCTTTTTTTCGAGTATGGGTTCCAGTAAGGAGCCAATTACGGGGATAGATGTTGCCAGCGCAGCAATGCCACCGAGTGCCAGGCTGATTCTTAATAGAAATTTTTTTCTGTCCATTTCATTTTTCATTTCTTAAATCGTTTATCCATCCTGCCAATGAAATAATAAATATGATCACACCCGCCAATGAAATAAGCCAAATCGTTAGCAGGCCCCAGGCTAAAAACATAATACCCATACCAAGAAAGAAAGGCCAATAAGTTGGTTTCGGCAGCTTTTCAGGACGTGCCTTTACCAGTTCGTTTGGAGCTATAAAAAATTCATTTTCATTCATGAGTTGGCAAGATTTTGATTGGTTGAAATATTGGTCGGTATTCCTTTCTCATTAAACCATTGTTTAAATAAGAACATAATTGCTATCAAGTACATAAAACAACAAGGCACCCACATTATTAATCCCGCCATTTGGCGGTCCATAGTGGCGCTTATTCTCCATTGATTTTTTATAACAGATGAAAATCCGTACGGATCCATTGGCATGTTATAGCTGTATGTACCTGCAGGTGCGAACGTGATTAATAAACCAAGCAATGAACAAAATATACAAGCGATAGAAAGATAGAAAACACCATGCATAGGTGCTATGCGATATTGAGGATAGGGATTTATAATGGGCCAGCTAAACAGCATTCCCGATAATAATAAACTGCCCGCATTAGCTATCGCCATATAATGTATGGATTGCACGTGGGCCACGTCATGCATAACCATCATTTGTTTGAAGATGTACGGTATATGCCAAAACCACATAATGCTTACGCCGATAAGCCAGCAAATGATGGGTTTCGTATATGTTTTCTTTGAAAACGACTTTATACTTTTCTTGAACCTGTTGTTAGCGGGAATAGCAGCAACTATTAGTGGCGCAGCAATTAAAAGCAATATGATATGAGCAACCATATGGGCGCTGAATAAATAATTTATTCCCAGAAAATGTAATGGAGAAGCAACAGCAATGATAAACATGATGAGTGCCGCAATGAAGTTGATAGTTTTTTTATAAAACCTGAACTCCGTCAGCAGCAAGTAAAAAAATACCAGGACAATCACAAAAATTATCATACCCGTATCCATTTGCCAATAAGAAAATAAACTATGCATACCCGTTATTTTAATATACCCAATTTGGGAAGAATATAAACAACTGTAAAAACCACCACCCATACAATATCTACAAAGTGCCAATACATACCAACCGTTTTTATAACGGACGATTTTTTCTCGCTGTTAAAATCTCCGGAGAAAGTAAGCCAAAGAATAATAGACAAAATAATGAGCCCAACAAACACATGGAATCCGTGAAAGCCGGTGAGTGTATAAAAACTTGTTCCAAAAAGGCTGCTGCTCATCGTGATCTTTTGCATTTCTATTAAATGAAAATATTCTTTGGCCTGTCCAAATAGAAATACTACCCCTAGCAGTATGGTAGCCATCAGCCACATTTTTAAGCGTTTTATGTTTCCTTCATTGTAATTTTTTTCTGCAAGCCAAAAAGTTCCGCTGCTGCTAAACAGAAATAAACTAAAGATGCCGGTAGATTTTATATCCAATGCCTGCTGCTGCCCGGGCTCAAAACCAGAAACATAAGAGAGGTAAACAAATGCCATGATCAACGACAGGAAGAACATGCCTTCCGTGCCTATTACCAACTTCATCATTAATTTATTATCCATTTCTATTTGTTATAAACCCAAAAATAATTTTTGTAAACTTCGTCTAACCGTCTTTGTTATCAGGATGTTTCAAGTCCCACAAAGGCCTTCTTCCATGCACCATCGGTACGGTATCAAAATTGATTACAGCCGGCGGTGATGACGTGTACCATTCCAACGTAAATGCATCCCACGGATCATTGCCAGCCTTTTTTCCATGGCGTAAACTTTTAAAAATGATATACACCAGCAAGATTACGGCGAGGCCCATCAACATAGCGCCCAGAGAAGAAATTCCATTTAACAGACCATACCATTTTAAATCAGGATAAGTATAAACTCTTCTTGTCATGCCAAGAATTCCTAAAATGTGTTGCACAAAAAAAGTTGCATTAAAGCCGATAACAAATAGCCAGAAAAACCATTTACCTTTTTTTTCATCCAGCATTCTCCCCGTCATTTTTGGAAACCAATAAAATAATCCTGATAACAAGCCAAAGATGCTGCCACCAATAAACACATAATGAATATGGGCTACTACATAGTAAGTATCGGTCAACTGCCAGTCCAGAGGAACAATGGCAAATGCAATGCCTGTTAAACCGCCGATCGTAAACTCTATTAAAAATGCAATAGCAAATAACATCGATACTTTAAAGCGAATGGTGCCTCCCCACATCGTCGCCAGCCAGTTGAATATTTTAATGCCTGTAGGGATGCCAATCAGCATACTGCTTGCAGAGAAAAATCCGTTGACCACTTCGCCTGAGCCAACAGCAAACATGTGGTGCATCCAAACGCCAAAAGCAAGCAACGCTATCGCCACTGTTGAAGCTGCAACAAAACCATATCCGAAAATAGCTTTAGCGGAAAACACCTGGAATACTTCTGAAAAAATACCAAACGCCGGCAAAATTAAAATGTACACTTCGGGATGGCCAAAGAGCCAAAACAAATGTTGCCAAAGCAATGCAGAACCATGAGTGGCTGTTGTAAAAAAATGTGCATCAAATTGCCGATCGAGTAAAAGCATGGCCAGCGCCGCATTTAAAGAGGGGAGTGCCGCTATAATTAGAAAAGAATTTACCAGCACCATCCATACAAAGAGTGGAAGCTTTTGCAACTTCATTCCTTTTACGCGGTAGTTTAAAATGGTTACAATCAAATTGATACTGGTTGTTACACTACCAATGCCCGCGACTAATAATCCGATGCAATAATAGTCGATGCCGCTGCTGGCTGAAAAATTCTTTTCGTTTAAGGGCGCATAGTTGAACCAGCCTGCATCAGGCGCACCACCTGATAAAAAACTAAAGAACAGCAACAGGCCACCAAATAGAGTGAGCCATAAACTGAAAGCATTCAACCTGGGAAAAGCCATGTCATTGGCACCGATCATCAGGGGAATCATGTAAACAGAAAAGCCGAATATTGCCGGCATCATCACAAAAAAAATCATCGTGGTGCCATGCATGGTAAACAGTTCATTATACATGTGCGGGCCTATAAATGTGTTGTTGGGCCAGGCAAGTTGAATGCGCATAAGCAGCGCCATAGCGCCGCCGAGAATAAAGAAAAGCAACGATACCAGCAGGTACATAATGCCCAGCTGCTTGTGGTCCACGGAAGATATCCATTGCAGTAACCCCTGGTCATTACTAACAGTTGTGCCCGGCAGTGCACTTTCAGGTTCCGGTATTTCTGCTACATCTCGCATTTATTTTAATTGAGTCATATAATGAACCAACGCATTAAGCGTGTCTTTGCTAAAAATGAAATCAGGCATTTTGCTGCCTGGTTTTATCGCCTGCGGGTGACTGATCCATTTATACAAATTATCTTCACTAACGGGCAGCATACCTGCAAGCATTTTTTTCCTGGAAAATAAGTGTGTGAGGTTGGGGCCAATGTTTCCGTTGGCATTAGTGCCGTCAATTTTATGGCAGTTAGCACAAGTAGCGCCCTGGAAAATTTCGTAACCTTTTAGGGAAAGAGAATCGGGTGGAGCTGCCGCCGCGGCAGCGTTTGCTTTCACCCAATTATTATAATCGTTTATATTTTGCGCAACCACATCTATTCGCATCCATGCATGTTGTGCACCACAAAATTCGCTGCATAAGCCTGAGTAGGTAGCCGTATCATTAATGTTCAACCACAGGTGATTGACAATGCCCGGAATACAATCCATCTTATTGCCGAGCGCCGGAATCCACCAGTCATGTATCACGTCTACCGAACGTAACGCAATCAAAATCTTTTTATGGATAGGTAAATGTATTTCATTAGCTGCAACGAATTTTGCGGAAGGATATTCCACTTCCCACCAGTACTGGTGAGCAGTGACAATTATGTCTGGTGAACGATAGACGTCAGTCTCCGGCTCTACACTGCTCATTACGGAAATTGTTTTATAGAAGAAAAATGCAACCAGTAAAGTTGGAATTCCAATCATAAAAGCTTCAAGCAAATTGCTGCTTGTAAACTTCGCCGCCGTTCTATTATCATCTTTTCTCTTCCGGTATTTAATGCACACATAAATTGTAAGCGACGTAACCAGCACGAACATACCTAATGCAGCAACATTGAAAGAATTATAAAGCCGGTATATCTTATCGGCCTGCTGCGAAGAAGGATGCAGCATTGATTGCAACAATATAACGGTATAGCATAGGTGTGTTTCGGGCATGCTGAGTATTATAAATTGTTTTTAACGATTGCAGCACCAATAATCAATCCACTTAACACGGCTGCGGCCATCCATTTATTTTTCTTGGCAAATAATATGGGACTTCCGTGTTTAGTATGTTTAGTGAAAGGCCCATGTGCGCCGTGATCTCCCGGGATACTTTCCCACAAATTGTTTTGCCGGTCGGGATCTTTTGGTTCGCTCGTCTGTTGACCTTTGTAACCGGTTTTTCCCAGGTATTTATCCAGCCACCCCGGAACTACTTTGTTACCGAGGATGGTTTTATAAGTCGGATAGCCATAAAAAACTTCGCGTTCATTATGCCTGGCTGCATATAAAACGGCTTCAGCAGCAGCTTCCGGCTGATAGATGGTGCCCATTGGCTTTGGTTTATTGGGTAAATAACTTTTTACAAAACCAAATTGGGTTGTATTCATCGCCGGCATCTGTACCATCGAAAGTTGCACATTGCTTTTATCATGAAATAATTCTGCTCTCAAAGATTCGAAGAAGCCATGAATGCCATGTTTGGCACCGCAATAGGCCGATTGCAAAGGAATACCTCTATATGCTAATGCAGATCCAATCAGGATTATTTTTCCCTGGTCGCGTGGCAACATTTTTTTTAATGCGGCCATTGTTCCATATACCTGGCCTAAATAAGTTACGTCAGTTACTCTTTTAAATTCATCAGCAGACATTTTTTTTAAAGGCCCAAAAACACTTACCATAGCATTATTGATCCAGATATCAATAGAGCCTAATTGCTCTTCTATCATATCTGCTGCTTTATCAACATCTGCTGCAATACTTACGTCGATAGGAATTACGAGGGCCTTGCTGCCCAATTGTTCCACTTCTTTTTTGGCGCCAAGTAATCCATCTTCGCCCCTTGCTATCAGTGCTACTTTAGCGCCTTCTTTTGCAAAAGCCCTGGCGATAGAACGGCCCAGGCCTGCTGATGCGCCGGTTATGACGACGACTTTATTTTTAAAATGTTTCATAGTTAAATATATTTTTTGATACGTTTTACATTGATTCTTTAATGCCTTTTTTTATCAGCCACCAGTTAACCGGGTAAGCTGTCACAAATCCCAGTAACATTCCTATCTGCATCATAAACCAAAATAGCGGATCTGTTGCTTCAAGTTTCTTATTAAAAATTATAAAAACTGAAATGGCCATCCATCCATACATTCCAACCTGCCAACTTGTAAGAGATAAGGTGTCAGCCTTCAACGCCGCCTTGATAGCTCTTGCTGCTGATATTTTTTTCATAGGTTTTATTGCGTAATACTGAAAAAGTATTCCGATTAAAAAAGCGATTACATAATCCACTAACCAGCTCCCGTATAATGCGCTTCCAAACAATGTGAATGAAAAAGACAAAAGACCAAACTCAGCAATGATGTCGCCTAAAGTGCAGCCGCTGCCGCAATGAAGCGTGCCTAACATAACACTTTGCCAAAACGGTTTTTTTTGCGTGTGTTCTTTATCGTTATGTTGATGTGGTGATTTGTTTTCTTTTGCGGATTTTCTGCCAATTCTATAATAGGCAATCAGCGCAAGCGGCCCGGCATATAGTGCAGTAACAGGCCAAACGATATTCATGATCCACATTTTTTGCGCATGGCCCATAAGCAGATTACCTAAAATAATTAACAGGCAAACGCCACTAACGCAAAGTGATAATATGGAGATAGAGCGTAACAAATTCAATCATTGGGTTTTTCTGAAATAATTGATACTGAAAAATTTTTGCTCTCCCATTGTTTTGCTTTATTCCAGAAGAATGTGAATTCAATTTCCTTTGCATTCTCATTTTGTGAATCAACGTCAGCTACAAACAAGGAGAGCCCCTTATCTTTCATATTGGCAGTGTTACTTGTTTTCCAATTATCATCTGTCCAATGTACTATGGCATTTGCTTTTGCCACTATGCGCAGTTTCTTTGATGAGTTCATCTTTTTAATTTGCATATCAAAACTCCACGTACTAAATCCGGATGACGTGTTTTGTTTTATATAGCGATCTACAGTTTGCGGTGGCATATCAAATACCTTTTTGCTGGCGATAGAAGCGCAAAGTTTTATATACTCTGCGTGCGCCCAGGTAAGTGGCATGGCGGAGCCGGAAGGTTTGCCAAAATACAATTCCTTTTCGGGTATATCACCGGTGTCCCATATTTGTTCAGAAATAAAACCATTAGATGAAAAAGCCTCCATGGCATGGAGAAGCTTTTTTGCACCGGGTATATTTCCGGCAGCCACTTCATAGTGGCCGCGTTCTCCCGTAAGCAAAGGCCAGGCTCTGCCTATACCGGTACCATCGTAAGGTTGTCCATTACTTTTTTCTCCGTATCCATCATTGTTATAGCGATGCCAGCATGGGCCATTAGGTGTATCCACCTTTAGTAAAGCATCAATCACCTTTATGGTATTAAGAATTTTAGGATCATTTGCGTCCCGAAGGCCAAATCTCACCAGCGCGAGTGCGTCCACACTTATTAGTTCGTTTATTTTCGTATTTCCCTCTCCGTTAGAATGATTTTTCAGATCGATAGATTCGTCGGTTAATTCCTGCGCCGCCCTATTTTTATATGGATTAATCCTTATGTAGTACCCGTCAACATCATGTTCTTTTGCAAGAGGAGTTCCGGTTACATACGCCCATGTGTCAATGTTACTATTCCACTCATCTGCTACTTCGCGGCAGTAGCTTGCCAACGCTTGTTCTTTATTAAATTCTGCTATGTCAGCGGCGGCAAGCATTCCTGCGATACTAACGGCAATGGTAAATGTTGAATAACCTTTCTCTTCTTCCCACCTGTCTTCCTGCGAAAAGGGACCATGATAAATTAAAAACGCGATGGCTTTTTTTATGCGGGGCCAGTATCTTTTTACGCGGTCAGCCTCCATCGATTTGTTTCGAATACAATGCCCGACAATTAAGATCGGGAAAGCAACCTGGTCTATTTGCAAACCTTTCCAATGCGCTTCGCCTTCGAGCCACATATTCTGCGGCCAGCTTCCATCATCTTTTTGTGTTGACATTAAATAATTCACTACACGTAGGGCGTCGTCAACAGCATTCATCGCTAAAAAGCCGCCGGCACTTTCTACCAGGTCTCGTGGCCATACTACGTGGTAACCTCCAGTGTCTTTATCGCTTTTGGTTTCACCCCAGGGAATGGACAGGCTGGCAAGCACCCCTCCCGGAAAAGTTTTTGCTTCATGGATACGCATAACGGTGGCGCTTATCCTGTAAAGTTTTGCTGTGAAATTCTTAAGGCCTTTTGTCCACGTTTGCCATCTATTAATGTACTGATCCTCTAAGTATTTGTATCCGTCTAAAAGGCTCCCAAGAGCATGATTGGAGGCTTCCCGGACGTTTCTTCCAAAGCCAATGGCAAGCGTAAATTCTGTACTTTCTGAAATGTCGATCTGGGCCATCAGGGCAATGTTACCATCTTCGGCCTTCTCATATTCCCATGTCATTTTTTTATGCAAGTGCAAATCCGTCCATCCATCCGATTTACCAACAAAGCCCACGGAACGCTTTACCCATTTATTGGAACAGCACAGGGCGAGACACAAACCATCGCGATATGCATACAGCATCGGCACTCCGTTATATTCGCCCGTCCAACCAGTGTTATTATTTCCATGATCATTTAAATGTGGAGTTAATAACACATGCACGTGATATTCTTCCGAACCCTTTTTCTTTGCGGTGAATGTTGTTTTTTGAATGACTGTGCTGCGCAAAGGGTCAGCAATAATTTCTTTGGTGATCCTGTACTTATCTTTAAGGCACGTGTTTACCATTTTATAAGCGGGCACACCTGGCTTCACCATTTTTATTTCATGCTTGCAATCTCTTTTTTCTTCAGAGAAAAAATCTGCATCGTTTGTTATAATTAATTCCATGTCCCGCATGCATGCAATGTCCTCCCTTGGATAATATACTTCATTGATGATGCCGTGACTTAGCGTAAAAGCTACCAGTGATGCAGTATCCAGGGCTTTTCCAATTCCTGATTTAGAGCTTGATGTCCATTTGGGTTTTATACCTGGCCAACCAGGTGCTGAAGGATTATGCATTTATTTTGTAAACTTTTATTTTATGCCCTGTTTTTTATTTTAAAAATTAATTACGTTGACGATCATTCAGTATAAGCGATTGTGGTTATCAAAGCATTTGCATTTTGCCTTGAATCGAGCCGCGTGTGCTGTACTACAATAGGTACATCTGATATAAACACGCTTGAATAATCTGTTCCTTTTGGTATCGCCTGGGGATCATCAAGATTATTAAATCGCACATGCTTTGTTCGTTTAGCCTCCACCGTTATTTTATAGGGGCCTACGGGGTCTTTATCCGAAAAATAAATCGTGATTTCTACATGAGCATCCTCATCAGAAGTATTTAAAATGCAGGCCGCTTCATGGCTGGTAAATTCAGGCTCGGGGCCATTACTCCAGCCCGGAATATATCCTTCAGCTATTGCCCAGGTTTTTTTTCCTATTGTCATTGTCCTAAATTTTATTCTTTTTAATTAATTAAATCAAACACTATTCCGGTGACTGCAGCATACACCGCATGATGAATAATATCAATTGCTATGTCTTTTGGTTTCCATTGGTTAACCGGCGGCGCAATATCCAATGCAGGTTCGATAGTTATAGCCGTTCCCCAGATGGCAGCCAGATGAAGTGAAGTAGCCGCAAAACCGGTAATGCCCGCCAGTGATAGCAAGCCCCGCAGAACGCCGTTGACGGAGCCGTAAGTGTAATGAATTTCATTTGAAAACTGTTCAGCATTTTCTTGGTCCGGATGAATGTGCAAGACTTTTTTAACTGCTTTAACTGTGGCCTGGCTGGGTTTTCTTCCCGTAAGTTTCATTTCTATCTTTTGTGAAATGGTCATTGCTATGGTACCTGCGCAACCTGCTATTAGTCCTTTGCCTATCGCTGCACCCAATGCCCCTAACGCAGTTGATTCGTGTGATTTGCTCTTCATAATGCTAACTATTATTTTTTGAGGTAAGGGATCTTGTAACCAGTAATACAACTATGCCCAATGCTGCACCTGCAACTACTGCTCTTTTTATCTTTTGTTTTGAAGTTGCTTTAAGCTTATTATGTTCCAGGTAATCTTTTTCCGGGTTGGGTTCAAAATAAGTTTTGTTTTGAAGGCCGATATCCAGCACCTGTGCTAAATGAAGCCCCTTGCGAGTCGTTTCCTGTTCTATTTGTTCGCGGCAACTAAATCCATCTGCTATAATAAATCCATTGCTATCAAAACTTCTTACGGCAGGTAATAAAACTCTTTCGCCTGCTTTTATCGATACATCATAATGATCACCTTTTTCATAACCAAAATAGCCAGCCATACCACAACATCCTGAATTTAATACTTCATAATCAAGCCCTGTTTTTTTTAGAAGACTTTCTTCGGAATCTAATTTCATGATCGCTTTATGATGACAATGTCCCTGTATAATGGCTTTGTTATTTATTGAAGGAACTTTAAAATCATGTGCTTGCTTTTCTAAAAATTCTCCTAACGTAAAAACTTGTTTTTTTAATCGCTTTGCATCTTCTCTTCGCGGAAACAGATTGCATAATTCATCCCTGAAAACTGCTACACAACTGGGTTCGAAGCCAACGATGGGTGTTCCTGCTACTATATCATCATGTAACGTTTCTAAAATGTCTACCAGCATTTTCTTTGCCTGCTTCAACATGCCAAAATCGTATAAGGGCCTGCCGCAACACAATATTTTTTTAGGAATGATTACCTGGTAACCGGCAGCTTCCAATACATTCACGCCAGCTACTAATGTTTCAGGTAAAAAGAAATTATTGAAGGTATCGGCCCAGATGATCACTTTTGGTTTAGTAATATTTTTTACATGCCTGTTCTTAAACCAATCTCTAAAGGTGCGTTCCGCAAATTTTGGAAT
>NZ_JBMQQG010000028.1:0-13325 GCF_057362405.1 Ginsengibacter sp. | reverse complement strand
TAAACTAACGCTGAATTATTTTCCTGTTTGCAGGCTACCCGGATAAAATATTTATAACTAAAAACTCTAACATTAATTTCTTCAATTTCAAACTCATGTCCTTTATAAACGATATACTTCAACCGCCATCTTATGGCTGGCAAGATAAAAATGGAGAACTCATAAAGCCATCGCTTCAACAACTTTTTAAGGAAGCATTTTGCAGAACAAATATTTTTGCAGACAGAAAAAATTGGATTCCGTTCATGAACTGGTCGATGGCGATTTGCATGTTTCCTTTTTTTATTTTATTCATCCTCCATTATTTTTCATTAAGATTATTAATTGCTTTTCTTTTATATAGCGTTATAATAATGAGCACTCAAAGCACGATCTGGCTTCATCGTTTTTGTTCGCACAAAGCATACACGTTTTCACACCCGTTATGGCGTTTTATAACTCAAAACCTGGTAATCAAAACATATCCTGAAGAACTATACGTCTTGCCGCACCATGTTCACCATGCCAAATCAGATATGCCCGGTGATCCATATAATTCCAGGGCCGGCATTTTATATTGTATGCTTGCCGATGTAAATCACACCAGTATTACTAAAAACTTATCGGCGCGGGAATATAATAGAGCGGCCAATTTTATTTCTCATACAGGTGTTGCAATCAACAGCTACGACCAATATAAAAAATGGGGATCTATCTCCTCTCCCTTTTATACCGTCTTCCTCTGGTGTGTTAACTGGATATTTTGGTATTCTGTGTTCTACTTAATAGGTAACCATGGACTTGCCTGCGCCATGTTTGGTGCAGCGATGTTTTGGATGATTCTGGTAAAAATGTTCAACTACACCGGGCACGGAAAAGGAAAGATAAAACATAAAGAAGGGATTGACTACGACCGCAGGAACTTATCTATTAATCAAATCAGGCCTGGTTTGTTTTCGGGAGAATGGCACAATAATCACCATCTCTATCCGGCCAGTGCCCGGTCTGGTTTCCTGCCTTACCAGGTTGATCTCGCATGGGTTTACATTTACTCAATGTATAAACTTGGCGTCGTGTCTTCCTATCATGATTCAAAAAAGCAATTTCTTAGGAAATATAGGGATCAGAATAAAATTCAGGAAAATTGCAGCAGCTGCATTTAATGAGTCAGTGGGGTCATCCTTTGTTTCATTGCTTCATACAGTATCATTCCTGCGGCAACTGAAACATTTAAAGATTCAAAATCTTTTTTCATAGGAATTTTAAATCGCTCATCACATACTTTGTAGAGAACCGGTTGAATTCCTTTATCCTCACTTCCCATAATAATGGCGCAAGGTTCTTTAAAGTCAATATTAAAAATTGCCCGATCAGCTTTCATGTCACTGGCAAATACTTTTATGCCATTTAAATGCATTTCATCAACCGCATTTGCAAGACTCTTAACCCTGCACACCGGGAGAATTTCAAGAGCGCCCGCGGACGTCGCTATCGCATCTTCGTTTAATGCTCCCACTCCTTTTTCAGGAATAACAATTGCATGAACTCCGCAGCAGTAGGCGCTCCTGGCTATGGCGCCGATGTTCCTGATATCGGTGATGCCATCCAACAATAACAACATAGGGGTTTCTCCGTTTTCAACAATCAAGGATATAACATCCTGCAAATCCTGGTAATGAATTTTAGACTTAACGGCTATGCAACCATGGTGATTCTCGATATTAAAATTCCTTATTTTTTCAAAGGGAACTTTATTAATAGGAACGCCAAATCTTTCAGCCGCTAATCTCAAGTCTTCTGTTTCGGGCGAATGCGAAGTAGATTGCAAGTATATTCTTTCCAATTGCTGACCACTATTCATGGCTTCGATTATTGCAGGGATACCCGCAATTAAAAGATTTTTTTTGGGACGATGTTGTTGAACAAAAGGTTTATTATGCGGTCTCACTTTTCAAATTTACCTGATAAATTAACTGAAAACAAAAAGCCCTCAAAAAATGAGGGCCTCAAATGTTCTCACTGAAATTATTTTATACCGAATGCTTTTTTTACTTTTCCTACATAATCTAATTTCTCCCAGGTAAATAATTCAACCTTAATTTTTTTAGGGGCTCCGTTAGGCAGATTAAAAGTTTTTTCAACTATCTCATTTTTACGTCCCATGTGACCATAGGAAGCCGTTTCACTATAAATAGGGCTGCGAAGTTTAAGACGTTGCTCTATGAAGTAAGGTCGCATGTCAAAAAGCGATTCTACTTTCTTCGCAATCTCGCCTTCACTCAATTTCACTTTCGAAGTTCCATATGTATTTACGTTTATGCTTGTAGGTTGGGCTACGCCAATTGCATAAGAAACCTGCACCAATACCTCATCACAAACACCTGCAGCTACTAAATTCTTTGCAATATGCCTTGTTGCGTAAGCGGCGCTTCTGTCAACTTTACTTGGATCTTTGCCACTAAATGCTCCTCCACCGTGAGCGCCTTTACCACCGTAAGTATCCACGATTATTTTCCTGCCTGTGAGACCGGTGTCGCCATGTGGCCCTCCTATTACAAATTTACCTGTTGGGTTTATATGATATTTTATTTTATCGTTGAATAAATGGGCATACTGCGGATACTTATTCTTCATTCGGGGAATCAGGATCTTCTTAATATCGTCAGATATTTTTTTCAACATTTTTGCTTCATCAGCAAAATCATCATGTTGAGTAGAAACTACAATCGCGTCTATGCGTTGGGGTTTGCCGTCGTCACCATATTCAAGCGTAACCTGGCTTTTTGCGTCGGGACGCAAATATTTAATTTCTTTATTCTCTCTTCTTAATGCTGCCAGTTCGATTAATATATTATGAGCAATATCGAGTGCCAGCGGCATGTAATTTTCAGTTTCATTGGTTGCATAACCAAACATCATTCCCTGGTCACCGGCGCCTTGCTCCTCTTTCTTCTTTCTATCCACTCCCTGGTTTATATCTGCAGATTGTTCATGAATGGCTGAAAATATACCACACGAATTTGCTTCAAACATGTACTCGCTTTTCGTGTAGCCGATTCTGCGTATTACCTCTCTTGCAATTTCCTGCACATCCAAATATGCCTTGGATTTTACCTCGCCGGCAAGCACCACCTGACCTGTAGTTACTAATGTTTCGCAGGCTACCTTACTTTGAGGATCAAAAGCCAGGAAATTATCAATCAATGCATCGCTGATCTGGTCAGCCACTTTATCAGGATGTCCTTCACTCACTGATTCAGATGTAAATAAATAGGGCATATTATTATTTTATTAAGAGCCGCAAAAATATAGATTCACAATGATTGAACAAAATGGAATTTATACCTTTTACGTTTGAATTTTTTAAAGAATGATTACCGCAAAGAAACAAGCCTCCGGCGTTGAATTAAATGAGACAGTCGAAGGTGGTTTTGTAATAGCAGCATTAAATTTATTTGTCAGAAAGATCACTGTACAATTGTAAATATTCAGAGAGGTCCGATTCAGGATTATATTTAAGAACTTTCTTTCCTCTTACTTTACTAAATTCTTCTGTGAGCTTTTTATCAACTTTATCCGCGCCAAAGGTGATAGCATCTGCAAAGGTGGCACCACCTCTAAACATGGCAGTATTGTTAGCGTCTTTAAAAGGTTCGAGATCTTTTTCCTTTACGTTTGCATTGATAACTGCCAGTTTTAAAAAGTCATGGCCGAGCTTTTCTTTAAAGGTATTCTGGCCAATCGTATAGATAATTTTACAGTTGCTAAACACTGGTTCCTTTTTATAGGCGGTTTTTATATACATCGGGATCAATCCCGTCATCCAGCCACTGCAGTGGATTATATCAGGAGGCCAGCCAAATTTTTTCACCGTTTCGAGAGCACCCTTACAAAATAATACAGTTCTCAATGCATTATCACTAAACCACTTCTCAAGGTCATCGTGAAATAATGTCTTCCTTTTAAACAGGTCTTCATTATCAAGAAAGTAAATCTGCAACCGGGCATTCGGCAAAGACGCAACTTTAATTACAAGCGGGTAATCATCCCCATCTATAGAAACATTAATGCCAGAGAGCCTAACAACTTCATGAAGGCGGTGCCTGCGTTCATTAATAATACCAAACCTTGGCATTATACAGCGCACTTCCATACCGCTTTCATTCGACTTTACTGCAAGCCTGTTCACGATTTCCGCAAATTCGGTCATTTCGAGGTAAGGCGACATTTCGTTTGCAATAAATAAAATTCTTTTCTTTGTTGACATTTGCGAATAGTTAAATTAGCTTTAACAGTTTTTTTAGCAGGCGGCGAAGTTACAATAATTTTTTTGTTAATAGACGTTGAATCCAACGTTGAACGATATTCCAACGCACTAATGATAATATTTAAACGTTCTAAAGATTTACGGTCACATCTCAATAAGGCCAGGCATCAAGGCATTTCAACAGGCTTTGTACCCACGATGGGTGCTTTGCACAAAGGCCATTTGTCATTAATTGCTAAAAGTAAGAAGGACTCTGATATCACCATATGCAGCATTTTTGTGAATGCCGTTCAGTTTAATAACAGCGAAGATTTTGACAAATATCCTTCGTCTATTGAAAATGATATTTTGTTGCTGGAAGAATCCGGGTGCGATATCTTATTTATTCCGACAGAAAATGAAGTATATCCGGATGCGGCTTCAAAAAATAAACATTACGAACTTGGGCCTCTCGAAAAAATTTTAGAAGGCGAATTTCGGCCCGGCCATTTCCAGGGTGTGAGTCTTGTTGTTGAGAGATTGCTGAATATTGTTGGACCGGATTATTTATTTCTCGGACAGAAAGATTACCAGCAATGCCTGGTTATAAAAAACCTGGTTAAGCAAATGGGCAAAAAAGTTAAGGTCGTTGTGTGTCCCATTCTTCGCGAAAAAAATGGACTTGCCATGAGCAGCCGCAACCTTAGACTAAATGAAGAACAAAAAAAGATAGCCGCGGCCTTATACAAGACATTAATGCACATCAAAGAAAATTTAGGAATAAGAAATTTCCCACAATTAAAAAGAGAAGCAATTAATAAACTCGAAAAAAAAGGATTCAAAGTAGATTATCTTGAGCTGGCCAAAAGCAAAAATCTTAGAATTATTGATGACATTGACGAACCTAAAGGTGTTATAATTTTGATTGCGGCTTTTTTAAATAATGTAAGATTGATCGATAACATTTTGATAAAAGACTAATGTTAATACTGTTCATTATCTTGTAACCCTTTTTATGAGGAAAAAAATATTTGCTGTTTTACAATATCTTGTTTTTCTAGGAATAGGCATTTTTCTTACCTGGTGGCAATTTAGTAAAATGACGGCGATAGAGCGGGTTCAGTTCAGGGAATCTTTACTGCACGCCAATTACATAATTATCATTCCCGTTGCTATCATTGCACTGTTAAGTCATTTAAGCAGGGCAATGCGATGGAAGATTATGATTGAGCCCATGGGTTATCATCCTTCTACAGGCAATACTTTTTATGCAACGATGTGCGGATATTTTGCGAACACATTTATACCACGTGCCGGCGAAATTTTAAGGTGCACGCTTCTCGGCCGTTATGAAAAAATACCCATCAATAAATTGATAGGAACTATCCTAACGGAAAGGGTGTTTGATCTCTTTTGCTATTTCCTTGTTATTATCATCACTATTGTTATACAAATAAAAACCGTAAGTAGTTTTATAAAAGATAAGATACTGCAGATATCAAATAAAAATGCCAATTTCCCCTGGTGGCAAACATTGCTGGTAGTTTCTATCGCTGTAATAATATTTTTCGTTTTAATAAGATGGATTTTTAGAAGATATCCAACGCACCGGCATATTCTAAAGCTAAAGGGAGTTCACATCGGGCTGAAAGAAGGATTCACCTCTATCTTGCGATTAAAAAAAAGAAGAGCATTTATCATGCATTCTATATTTATCTGGACCTTGTACCTTATGGAAATTTATATTGGGTTCCAGGCTCTTTCTGCAACTTCTGGATTGGGAATTGGTGCGGCCTTCAGCGTACTTTCGCTGGCAACCCTGGCATTTATTGTGGCGCCGGGAGGCATCGGCGCTTTTCCGGTGGCGGTGCAGCAGGTACTGCTTATTTATGCAATAGATAATATATCTTTTGGATGGTTAATGTGGAGCGTATCAACAGGTATTATTATTGTTGGAGGTTTAATAAGTTTTGGGTTATTAATTTATTTTAATAAAAAAAATCATGAAGCAAAGCAGTAAAATAAACGAAAGAATATTTACCAATGAGCGGTTACTATCGCAACTAAAATGGTGGCGGTTAATTAATAAAACAATTGCTTTTACTAATGGAGTATTTGATATTCTGCACGAAGGGCATATTAAAATATTATCACAAGCTGCCGCATTTGCCGATGTATTAATCATCGGGGTAAATAGCGATGCATCTGTAAAAAGACTAAAAGGAAACGACCGGCCCATTAATAATCAATATTCGCGTTCGCTAATTCTTGCCTCTTTAATAATGACAGATGCTGTTGTAATTTTTGATGAAGACACCCCGCTCAATCTTATTAAAAATATTATGCCCGATGTATTAATAAAGGGCGGCGATTATACTTCGAACACAATAGTTGGCGCTAACGAGGTAATTGCAAATGGCGGCAGAGTAGAAATCATTCCGCTAGAAGATGGCTTCTCTACCACAGGGATTATTGAAAAAATGAAAAAGATATAGTTTATAACAATTATGGACAAACGCAAAATAATTGTAAGAGATATAAGCTGGCTCGCATTTAATGCCCGGGTACTGCAGGAAGCAGGTGATGAGACCGTTCCGCTCCGTGAAAGAATACGATTCCTCGGCATATTTTCGAGTAACCTTGACGAGTTCTTCAGGGTTAGAGTTGCTACGTTAAGGCGTATGATAGAGTTTGGAAGTAAGGCAAACATGCATCTTGAGCAAACGCCGGAAAAAATTCTTGACGAGATAAATGAGAAAGTTACTATTCAACAAAACCAGTTTAACCGCACGTGGGCCAATATTATCGGCGAACTTAAGAACCAGAAGATATTTTTAGTTACTGAAAGGCATCTTAACCGCGAGCAACAAAAATTTGTGCTCAATTATTTTAATGAAAGTGTAAGAAGTAATATTGTGCCATTGATGATTGAAAACATCCAGGTTTTCCCAACACTCAACGACAAATCAATTTACCTTGCCTGTAAACTTTCTACCAAAGATGAAAGTATTCCGCAACGATTTGCATTAGTTTCTGTCCCATCAAGATTGCCAAGGTTTGTAATCCTTCCATCAACTGCGGAAGGCTCTTATATTATCCTGCTCGAAGACGTTATTCGATTTTGCCTTCCTAATATCTTTTCTTATTTCGGATACGATACTTTCTCATCGAATATTATTAAGGTAACGCGGGATGCTGAAATAGATATTGATAATGATGTATCAACTTCCTTTATTCAAAAAATAGAAAAGGGATTGAAGAACAGGAAAAAAGGAAAACCTGTACGTTTTATTTTTGATAAGGACATTGACAGTATGCTTTTAAATTACCTTATTAAAAGATTGGGATTAACTAATAAAGATCATATTCAATCAGGCGGCCGCATTCATAACTTTAAAGATTTTATCAACTTTCCTGATTCAGTTTTTGAAAGAAAAAATCCAAGGAAAAAACCTTTTGTTCATCCATTACTACAAAATGCTAATAGTGTAACCAAGGTTATTCTTGAAAAAGATGTATTGCTTAATTTCCCCTATCATTCATTTGATTCTTTAATTGACTTGTTGATAGAAGCCGCCATTGCCCCGGATGTGGTTAGTATTAAGTTAACTTGCTACAGGCTTGCCGAACGTTCCAATATTATCAATGCGCTAACCAATGCTGTTCGCAATGGAAAGTCGGTAACTGTTGTTTTGGAATTGAGAGCAAGGTTTGATGAGGAAGCAAATCTTGAATGGAAAATCCGCCTGGAAGAAGCGGGCGTTAAAGTTTTCCTGGGCGTTTTAAATTTAAAAATACACGCCAAACTCTGCCTTATAAAAAAGAAAGTTAATAACCATACTACTCATTTTGGCTTTGTAAGTACCGGTAATCTAAATGAAAAAACAGCACGCGTGTATGGCGATCATTGCCTGTTAACGAGCGACAGGCATATTATGGCAGATGTCAACCGGATGTTTAACTATCTCGAGAATCCTAAAGATTTTCAATCACTTAAAGCCTGTAAAAGATTAATTGTAAGCCCTGTTGCTTTACGCAAGCAACTACATGTGCTTATTGACAAGGAAATAAAAGTTGCACGTGAGGGGAGGCATGCTGCTATTATCTTAAAATTAAATTCTCTCAGCGATGAGGAACTTATTATTAAGTTGTATGAAGCAGCCAGGGCGGGAGTAAAAATAAAAATGGTGATAAGAGGCATTTGCTGCATGTTTACTGAGAATAAAAAATTCAGGAAACCAGTAAAAGCTATTAGCATAGTTGACGAATATCTTGAACATGCACGGGTAATGATCTTTCACAACGATGGAAAGGAAAAGGTTTTTATATCTTCTGCCGACTGGATGGTTCGCAACATCGATCATAGGGTTGAAGCTACCTGCCCTATTTACGATAAAGAGATTCAACGCGAGTTAAAAGAAATACTTCGCATTCAACTGGAAGATAATGTAAAGGCAAGAATTCTCGATAACAACCTTTCTAATATTTATGTAGAAAATGATCACCATAAAAGAATCCGTTCTCAGATTGAAACCTATAATTATCTCTTAAAGAAAAAAAATACACCTGTTGAAGTTATCAGCAATTGATATTGGAAGCAACGCAGCACGATTACTTATATCTGAAGTAATTGTTGACGAAAAAAACAAAGCCACGTTTAATAAAGTTTCACTCATAAGAGTTCCTTTGCGACTCGGGTTCGACGTTTTCGATACGGGCAAAATTTCCGAACACAAAACGGAACTCATTTTGCATACTATGAAAGCATACATTAATCTGTTGCATGCCTATGAGGTAAAATATTTGAAGGCATGTGCTACTTCGGCTATGCGGGAAGCTTCAAACAGCGCAGAAATCATTGCCCTGGTGAAAAATGAAACCGGCATTGAGATTGAGGTTATTTCAGGAAGCGATGAAGCGTCCTTCATATACGAAAACCATGTTGCTGAAAATTTAGATAAGGACCATTCTTACCTTTATATTGATGTGGGCGGTGGCAGCACAGAGCTTACTTTTTTCAGTAATAACAAACTTGTCTTTAAAGATTCTTTTGACATCGGAACTATCAGGCTGCTTAAAAACAAAGTAACCGAAGAGAAATGGGACGAAATGAAAAATGACATTAAAGAAAAAACAAAAGGCCATAAACAGGTTACAGCCATTGGTTCGGGCGGAAATATTAATAAAGTATTTTCTCTTAGCAGGCGTAAAGACTCGAAGCCGCTCCCGCTGGAATTATTACGTGATTTTTATAAAGAGCTCAGCAATGTTTCTTTAGACGACCGGATAAAAATTTACAAACTTCGCGAAGACAGAGCCGACGTTATAGTGCCGGCTTTACAGATATACGTTAACGTTATGAGATGGGCCAACGCCTCAGAAATCTATGTTCCCAAAATTGGGTTGGCAGACGGGCTTGTGCAGCATTTGTGGGAAGAAGTGAATGATAATAACTTCAATAGCCAGGGGTCACTGGTAAATAATAACAAATGACGCAATAGCAAATGACCAATAACCCGCCATAAAAAACATAGAATTAATAAAGTTTTAAATTATTTATACATTTACTGTGCGAACGCTCCAAGGATTTGTTTTATTCTAATGCAGAGCCATCTCCCTCCTGTCGCTTTTTCTTCAAAAAACTTATCATTATGTCAGTTAATAAAGAAGTGAAAAAGATAACGACCAACACATTATTGAGAATGAAGTTGGTTGGAGAAAAGATCTCGATGATTACGGCTTATGATTATTCATTTGCAAAAATCTTTGATGACGCTGGTATAGATATTATTCTTGTTGGCGATAGCGCCAGCAATGTGATGGCAGGCCACGAAACTACTTTGCCCATTACGCTTGAGCAAATGATCTACCACGCATCTTCGGTTGTGCGTGGCTGTAACCGTTCTTTAATAATAGTTGATTTGCCCTTTGGAAGTTACCAGGGCAATAGTAAAGAAGCATTGAGTTCAACTATAAGAATTATGAAAGAAACGGGGGCACACGCCATTAAGCTGGAAGGCGGAGAAGAAATTCTTGAATCGGTAAAACGAATTTTAAGTTCAGGAGTTCCCGTAATGGGGCATCTTGGATTAACACCGCAATCCATTTATAAATTCGGGACGTACACGGTAAGAGCAAGAGAAGAAGAAGAAGCAGAAAAACTTAAAAAGGATGCACTACTATTGCAGGAAGCGGGTTGTTTCGGCATCGTTCTGGAAAAAATTCCTGCGTCGCTGGCAAAAGAAGTTTCAGAAAGTTTATCCATTCCAACGATAGGCATTGGTGCAGGCGGCTATTGCGATGGACAGGTGCTTGTAATGCACGACATGCTCGGTATTAACACAGAATTTAAACCACGATTTTTAAGAACCTATTTAAATCTTCATGAAGAAATTACGGGTGCTGTTCAAAAATATATTTCGGATATAAAAACGAAAGATTTTCCGAATGAACATGAGCAATATTAATCATCCGATGGTGATCTTTATTTTTTTTTCATTTGCAGCATCGCTGGTTTTTTCCCAATTTCTTTTTTGAAAGAAATTAATATTTACAGTGCCTTTACCCTTCGCCGTTATTATAAAAAGTTCGTCAGCGCTTGCTCCCATAGTTTTTGGGGCGGATAGATAATCTTTGGAAATGCTTACCAGGTTTTTGTTATCATCAGTAACATAGCTCCACACGTAGCCGGCGGTAGCAAGTCCTTTTAGCTGTATGGATGTTGATTCGCCGGTTTTCAAATTTATTTCTTCAATGTTATCTGCAGCCATAGTGTATAATTTATTTATAAAGATGTTCGCAAATTATTAAATAAAAAACGAACCCCCGAAATTAACAGGGGGTTCGCAGGTTGATAAGTAAGTTATACATTTTAAACAATTCTTATTGTCCAGAAATCATCACACAAGTTAGCGCTCGTTATATAACCATACGGCATGTAAAAATATCCTTTTACACCCCAGCCGGTTCCCCACGAATTTCGTACAATAACTGCCTGCTTGCTATCATCGTAACCCACTGCCATTACTGCATGGCCGCCAACAACCTTCTCTTTTGGTTTAGGCATTGGCAATATACCCGTCTTGGCTACCTGCTGGCTTTCGAAGCTTTCGTAAACTGTAAAGCCAAATACAAACGGATAACCTTCTGAAAGACATGACTGCAATTGCGGCAAATTGGTATTGGTTAAGCGCTGATAACTTTTTATGGTTGCCTTCAATGCATCAGTATAACATTTCTGAGGAGGCTTGTCGGCAAATTTGGTTATAACATAAGGCCATTCTTTTTCAGGACAGATACCTGTTGTATTTAATGATTTAATTCCATCTCTTATAAAGGCGCCGCTGTCTGAATTAACCGAGTGATTCAACACTCTTTCATTGTAATAAAGAAACAATCTTGATGGCATAAAATCTTTAAGTTTTTGCTTTTTCCTCGCAAATTCAAATGCACCGCCTAATGCGTTAGCAGTGCAGCTTCCTAATTGTCCCTGGTCATAAACTTTAGGGCATTTTGATCGAAGGTCTACTTTTGCTGGAAGTTTTTTCATTACCATCATCGGTGCGGAATACATGAGATCTCTCTGATCGGGAAGATCGGGTACCCAACCATAGCCAAATGAATGTTTCACTGGAGAACTTTTTGCTTTACTCATAAAATAAAATTAAAAGGTTTAAAAAATTTTTGAATTTTTCCGGTGTAACTAAAGGATAGCAATTAAGTGGAGTAAATTTTCAATCAAAAAGCGAGCTATTAATCTTTGGGCAGTTAAAAGTAATAAGAATAAAATTTAAATGCAATAGGGTATCATCATTCGTTTGTAAATGTTATAAACATCCATAGTTTTGCCAAAAAACAAATACATGGATTTTTTAAAAAGATTAAGCATATTCAAAGAAAATAAAGGGGTATCAACCGGAACCAAATGGCTACCCGCTTCGCGTGAACTGATATTATCTTCTTCTCCTGTTGATGGAAAGCAAATTGGCACGGTAAGTATTTGCGATAAGAAGAGTTACAACCTCGTAATCGAAAAGGCGCAAAAAGCATTCGCAGAATGGCGTTTATGGCCTGCGCCTAAAAGGGGAGAAATTGTAAGGCAGATCGGAAATGAATTAAGAAAAAATAAAAATGACCTAGGCAAGCTCGTTAGTTATGAAATGGGTAAGAGCTTACAGGAAGGCATGGGCGAGGTACAGGAGATGATTGACATCTGCGACTTTGCTGTTGGCCTGTCGCGGCAGTTATACGGACTTACGATGCATAGCGAAAGGCCGGGGCACCGCATGTACGAACAATATCATCCGTTAGGAATAGTCGGAATAATATCGGCTTTCAATTTTCCTGTAGCAGTATGGAGCTGGAACAGCATGATAGCAATGGTTTGCGGCGATGTGTGTGTATGGAAGCCATCAGAAAAAGTACCGCTATGTGGCATAGCCTGCCAGCAAATAATTGCGAAAGTTTTTAAAGAAAACAAAGTTCCCGAAGGTGTTTGTAATATAATTACCGGGGGCCGGGAACAAGGCGAGTGGTTATGTTTTGACGAGAGAGTTGCATTAATTTCCGCAACCGGTTCTACAAGAATGGGCAAAGCAATAAGTGTAGCGGTTGGTGCAAGGTTAGGCAAATGTTTGTTAGAACTTGGCGGCAACAATGCTATTATAATTTCTGAAAATGCCGATTTGGATATTGCCTTAATTGGTTCTTTGTTTGGTGCAGCAGGCACAGCAGGACAAAGATGCACTACAACAAGAAGATTGATTATTCACGAGGCCATATACGAAACTTTTAAAAAGAAATTAGTAGCCGCATACAAACAATTGAAGATCGGTGATCCGTTACAACCCGGCAATCATGTAGGCCCATTAATTGATAAAGATGCCGTGCAACTCTATCTTGATTCCATTGAAGCATGTAAAAAGCAAGGCGGCAAATTTATAGTAACGGGCGGAACACTTAGCGGCAAAGGATATGAAAGCGGCTGTTATGTAAAGCCATGCATTGCTGAAGTAATGAACGATATGGAAATAGTGCAGCATGAAACCTTTGCGCCCATACTCTACCTTATAAAATATAAAACCATTGAAGAAGCCATCGC
>NZ_JBMQQG010000027.1:0-22320 GCF_057362405.1 Ginsengibacter sp. | reverse complement strand
TACTTGTAAGCGCTGGCTTATCCTGTTGCGAATGATCAGCAGTACTATGCCAACAATGAGAATGTTTACCAGTACAAAAAACCACCAGCGGGTCCACCACGATTTAAGGATGACAAAAGGAAAGTGAACAGGCTCAGACTGCTGCAGACCATCCCTATTTACAGCCACAGCTTCGAATGTATAAGTGCCGGGAGAAAGTGATGAAAAGCGCAACATACGTTCATTGGGTTTGGTTGTTTGCCAGTGATCATCATTTCCCCTTAAACGGTATTTAAATGATATGGCTTCCGGATCGTAATAGGCAGGCGACGAAAAAAAGAACTGAATATCGTTTTTATCATAAGGCAGCCTGGCACTTACGCCGGGTAAAGTATCCTTATTATTAACAACCACATAATCCAGGTATCCTGCCGGCACCTTTTTTTGAACAGGAATATTCATAGGAATCTTGTATATGCCATCTGCTGTCGCAAGATAGGCGTAGCCGTTTTTTTCATCCACATCAAAAACATCCGCTCCTGTAATCCTGGGCAAATCTATCTGATTTAATATGCTGTCATTTTTAGTGTCAAATACCTGTATGCCATTGTTCTCAAATAACCATAAGTGATCGCCTGACACTTTTATGCGTACGATAGTATTGGAAAATAAAAAGTTTGTTATCGTAAAATGTCTTAAAGAATCATTTTCTTTTATCCATAACCCGTCATCAATGGTGGCTATATATAATCTTTCGTTCTTGTACGATAATGAAGAGGCATATACTTCTTTGCCATTGATAAGAAATGGTGTGAGGCCATTTTTCGTCACCTGTTGCAGGCCATTTTTTGTGGAAACGAACAGCGACTGTCCACCACGATCGAAGCGAATGGCGCCGCTGCTCTGGGGAGAAATGAGGTAAGGGTCATTAGTGTTTATATTCCAATGGTAAAAAGGAAACCGTTGTTGTTTTTCGGTTTTCCACTGTGACAAGCTAAAGGATGAATCAGAGTATGGCAATACATAAAATCCATTAGGGGTCGCAAAATATAGACTGTTGGTATCAAAATCAATATCGGTGATGGATTTGAGTGGTAGCTCGCTTTCTATTTTTTTTGCGAGGGGATTTATCACATAGGTATTGGTTGAAGTACCCACTATAAAATGGTGATTCCTAAAGAGCCTTATCAAGTCAATGGAGCCATAGCCATTGAACATATTATGTTTCCATGCCGGAGCTCCATTGTCATTCTCCATTACTACTAAATACCCTTTCTGCGTTCCGGCAAAAAAATAGCCGTCACGTATGTTTAACGATCGCACAAAATCTTCCTGGTTAATAGGGAATTTTATTTTTTGCCACTTGGGAGCATGAAAGCTCACCAGCAACCCATCTTTAATACTGCCATACCAGGTGTTACCTTCCGCACCGGTAACTACATCGGTTAAATTATAATCTTTTATAGTGCGGCTGCCGTCCAGCGATTGGCTTTTATTGCGGGTATTCGCCCATACTTTGCTCTCGCCGGTTACAGAATTGATGTAATCGTGGTATTCTGTTTTGCCAATGCATACCAGCCTGTTATTTTGCAATACCAGTTTTTGAAGGGTACCTGCAGGGTTGGTTACGAGGAACATGGTATCGCGATATGCCACTGGCTGCAAGCTGACTGCATTCCCCTTTTCTACCTTCACCGATGGATCAGCATCCAGCTTTTTTATCCCTGCCACGTGTTCGTAAGAATACCAGTTTTGCCCGTTGAAAATAATGGCTTTATTGCCAATGACCGTTAGGGAGATTAGTGCAGTACCAGGTACTTTTTCAATGGAAATATATTTCCCTTTTAGGGTAACGGTCGAACATATGAACAAACCAGATTGACTGGTAACAACCAATTCGTCGCCACACAATGCTATTCGTGGCGACTGATTTTCCCTTTTATAATCATACGAAGCGAGGAACTTAAGTTTCCCCTGCTCGATATATAAAACCTGCCCGCTGAAGTTGTGGCACCATATTCTTCCTTGCGAATCTTCTACAATGTCAGTCATCCGTAGATCGGCAAGCGCGGTGTTGGCGAAATTAATAAAATGTAATCCATCGTAACGGCTAATGCCAAGGCCATGCGCAATCCATAAGTAGCCTTTTTTGTCTACGTGAAGATCATATATTTCTTTGGTTGGCAAACCCGCCACTTTTTGAATGGCAGGCTGGGCATTCGTGGTAAATGAACCCACGGAAAATATAATTATCAAGCAGAATATCTTACAAGGATACGGGGATTTATGAGTTGCCTTTTCGGGATCCCTATTGTTATCATTAGTGAAAATTGTCCTGTGCCTTTTTCCTGTATTCATTAATAAACGCATTTTACCCGGCCGGTTTCGCTCAAGAGATATCAGAAAGTATTACATGGTTAAGCGACTTCAAGAAAAGGGGAGAGTTGTTCGACGGAAATGGATAAGCAAACATAAATTTTATATCGTTGATTTCCTATGTTTTGTTTTAATTTATTTTGTTGACCGGAACTTGTTTCCGATGTGTAAGCTCCCACTAAGGATTATTCCTATCCTCACACTACCATCTGCAGGTATTTGAGAAATACAATCTTCATAATATAGAGCTATACGTAAAATTGCAAATTTTGTGTTTGAAAAAAACTAACGAACAGAAGATATGCGACCATACGTCCCGGCCATTAGGAAAGCCCGATGCTACAACATCTGTCGGAAGAATCGGTGACAGAGAAGATTTTCTGACGGGTTGCTCAAGTCAAAGAAATCTCCCTCACGGATACGCTACAGGTTCCAAATCCAAAACCTGGTGCAGATGATGTAACAAATGTTTGTTATAATCTGTAGCCAGCCATTTTATAGAATGTGGTTCACTTGTTTCGGATAATCTTTCTTCAACACCTGCAGGAATATTTTTAAGGATCATGCAAATATGTTTGTTTATAAGCATCCACAAATCAACAAGATCTTTTGTTACATAGTTTTGATAATTGGAAGCAGCTACCCACGTATCCTGGGCATAGGTGATCTTCGGATTATCCTCATATTGCGCAACTATAAAGCGACGAATATTATTTTGAGCCGAATCAATAAGGTGGCCGAGTATTTCCTTTTTACTCCATTTAAGAGGATTGGGTTTATGGCTCCATGCATTTTCGTTTATGCTTTGCAGTTGTACAGCGTAATTCTTGAGGATTGATTGTAATTCCTGAATTGCTTTTTCCATAAACAAAAAGTATTTAATTCTTTTATGCAAATTAGTTTTTCATTTTGATTGCGTGGTTAATTTTCCAGACCTATTTTTCTCAGCATTTCTTTAAACCTCGGATCAGAATGAAGCGAGTTCAATTTCGGATCAATTTTCAGGCTACATAATGATTCCTCATGTCGTTGGTAACTTCGTTCAAGCCAAATAAAGGCCTTGTCAATATCGCCGAGCGCTGCATACACCATAGCCATGCCGCGATAATCGTTGCCGCCTAATTGTTGATCTTCTATTGTATTAACAATTGCCAGTGCCTCAGTTCTCCGGCCTGCAGCAGCATAGATTTGGGCAAGCGAAACCTGCGTCTTTACTACGTTCCCGGTACGTTCACCCCATCTTTCATTTTGCCTAATTGACTCGTCATACATCCCCATTCCCTGGTAAGCAAGTGACAGCAGGCGGAAAACCGTAACAAATGCCGGGTGCAGTTCCATAGTAAGCATCCCCGTGTCAATGGCCTTTTCATATTGCTGTGTATAATAATAAAATATTCCTTTGTCTTTTAATATTCCCGGGCTCGATGGGTCAAGCGACACCGCAAGTGATATCTCACGGAACGCTTCTTCTGTTTTCCCGTTAAACAATAACCATTCAGCATACCAATGATGGCCTGTCGCATAATCAGGACTAAGTGCCAATCCAACGAGAAATTCCTTTTTTGAATTTTCCCAATCCCATTCGTTGAGCATAAGAGAAATGGCCAGGGAAATGTGCGCCTCTCCCAGCCTGTTGTCAATTTGCAATGCCTTATATACGGCAGCCATTTGTTTTGGAAAAAGCTCCCTCCTGGAGATATTGGTGTATTCTCCCATAAGACTATAAGTATCTGCAAGGCCCGACCATGCAAGAGCATAACGCGAATCATTTTCTAATGCCTTTTCAAAATTTATTACGGCAGATTGAAGCCCCTCTTCATTCCTTTCTTTCCAGAAGTGGCGGCCGCGAAGGTACAGCTCATACGCATCAGTGTTTTCCGTGTATCGTTTGCGCAGCATCACCTGCTCCTCGTTGGTAATTTGAATGCGCAACGCTTCTGCAATTTTTTCTGATACCCGTTCCTGTATATCGAAAATGTCGTCTACGGTTCCCCGGTAGGTATCCGCCCAAAGGTGCATGTCACTCCTCGCGTCGATAAACTGCGCCGCTATCCTCAGATCATTTTGATATTTCCGAATACTTCCTTCCAGGATATAATTCACTTTATTTTCTTTGCTAATCGTTTTAATATCCTTTGTAGTGTTTTTATATAACATGGAGGTAGTTCGGGAAGTCACTTTTATTTCTGCAAGTTTTGATAATTTAGTGATAAGTTCCTCTGTGAGTCCATCGCTAAAATAATCCTGCTCACTATCATTGCCAAGATTCACAAATGGCAAGACCATGATGGATTTGTCCAGGCTGGTGTTTTCGGTTACTTTTTTTCCTTTGCCGTCCGGATGGTTTTCACGAGGTATTTGTATGCCCGGATTGCTGATGGCAAATATTTCAACTTCTTCCTTTACATTTTTAAGCAGGTACCTTCCGAGAGAAACTGTTTGTATGTCTCTTTGATTTTTAATATCATCATAAGCTTTTCCCGAAAGGCAAATGCTGCCTGGCATGGCAAAAGATTCTATTCTGGAAGCGATGTTTACGCTGTCGCCATAGATGTTATTCTCCTCTACTAATACATCACCTGTGTGCATGCCAATACGTAGCGGAACAACGGGATCTATTTGCATCTCCAGTTGCACAGCTAACGCCGCCCTTACTGCTTCAATGGTACTTGTGAAAGTGCATAAGGCCCCATCGCCCCTCAAATCGAGTATACGACCGTTATATTCGGTCACTTCCTTTTCCAGTTTGTCCTGGAATTTTCTCCTGAGCTGTAATGCAAATTTTTCATCTTCCTGCATCAACGCCGTATAACCGGCAACGTCGGCAAACATTATGGCATTAAGTTGACGTGATAAAGGCATAATAAAACGTTACCTAATGAAGATAATAAAAAAGGATTTCAAAGTGAAGGAAAAGTATGCGGGCATTGTAATGCAATTTTCCAGTCCTCAGGGAAATGAGCTCGCATCATCTATTTCTCCCTCTTGCATTAGTCAAATCCATTTTGTATTTTAAGAATATTACATCAATGCCAAAATTTTAAGTTATGAAACATTCCATTTTCACAAGCTTAACGTTTATATGTATTGGAGCTACCTGCTGGGTTTGCACGCCACGGAGAAGCGGCCAATGGTGCGTTTATGAAATTATTTCTGCTGAAGGCAAATGCCCCCCCGGCTCCGACACTAAAAATTTTTGCGTTAGCTGCCGCACGCCATGCCCGCAAAACATGGATACAACGGTGATAACAACGAACGGGACCAAATCGGACACATGTTATTACCATCTCAGGGTGATTGATAAAAACTGCAGGACTTGCCCGGCTAACAGTTTACCGTAACTGTAACATGTTTATTTTTCGTCGATTATTATTTTAGCAGGATCGGAAAGATACCAGCTGACAAAGCGTTTGGCTCACAGGGATAATTATGTATCGATGATAGGTTTATGTTGCCTGAATTCCATCGCGAAAAATATCTGATCAAAACGAATGGGCTTTGGTTTCCGCTCGATAAATTCTTTTAAAAAAACCCGGAACAGTTCCGGTGTAGCGTAAATGGCACCTATTGATTTGAAATCGAGAAGGGAAAATCTTTTTCGTTTACGCCCCTGCTTTTATTTGGGTTTACAGACATTTGAACGTTCAGCACTCCCCCATTCTCGAAATCAAAATGATTATAATAATTCTTCGTATAACCTTTTCCGTTAAAAGTTACTGATTTGATATAACGGGTACCTTCATTGTTACCCGGCGCATTGATCATCAGCTTTTTCCCGTTTTCAAAATCGATTTCGGCATGAGGAAACAAAGGCGCCCCGGCTGCATATTCAACGCTTGCCGGCGTTACCGGGTAAAAGCCCAAAGCAGAAAAAACGTACCATGCCGAAGTTTGTCCGTTATCTTCATCACCGCAATAGCCGTCGGGTGTTGCTTTGTACAGTTTATTCATGGTTTCACGTGCCCAGTATTGCGTTTTCCACGGTGCACCGGCGTAATCATATAAGTAAATCATGTGCTGTATCGGCTGATTGCCATGGGCATATTGTCCCATATCAGCAATTTGCATTTCTCTTATTTCGTGAATTACAAAACCATAATAACTATCATCAAATGTTGGTGGCATTGTAAATACTGAATCCAGCATTTCAACAAATTTCTTTTTGCCTCCCATCAATTTCACGAGTCCTGCAATATCCTGGAATACCGACCAGCTATAATGCCAGCTATTCCCTTCTGTAAATGCATCTCCCCATTTGAAAGGATTGAAAGGCGATTCAAAACTTCCATCCTTATTTTTTCCACGCATTAACAGATGCGATGGATCAAAAAGCTTTTTGTAATTCATTGCACGTTGTTTGTAAATATCAATTTCTGATCCAGGCTTGCCTAAAGCCTTTCCCAGTTGATAAATACAATAATCATCATAAGCGTATTCCAAAGTGCGGGCCGCATTTTCGTTTATGCCTGCATCATAAGGCACATAGCCGAGATCGTTATAAAACTTCACACCTGTTCTGCCGGTCCCCTGCGGACCTTCGTTGTTTGCACCATGTTTTAATGCTTCATACAAAGTATTGATATCGTATCCGCGTCCGCCTTTTAAGTAAGCTTCTGCAACAATGGATGCAGAATTATTTCCTACCATGACATCCCTATATCCGGGTGCAGACCATTCCGGCAGCCAGCCTCCCTCTTTATAATCATTTACCAAACCTTCCTGCATTTCCTTTACAATAGAAGGATATACTAAATTCAAAAAAGGATACAAGCCGCGAAACGTATCCCAGAAGCCCGTGCCGCCAAACATATAACCATCCTTTATTTCACCCGTATAAGGACTATAATGGATTATTTTTCCTTCCGCATTTTTTTCATATAATTTTAGTGGGAAGAAAACCATTCGATACAAACAGGAATAAAAAGTACGGAGCTGATCTGTTGTGCCACTTGAAACTTTTACCTTACCCAAAACTGAATTCCACACCTCTTTGGCCTTGTTCTTTACAGTTTCAAAATCTTTATTTCCTACTTCTTCTAAATTTATCTCAGCCTGGTCGAAACTGATAAATGAAGAGGCAACTCTTGCATGAATAACTTCTCCTTTTCCCGTATTGGTAAAACCAATAATAGCACCAGCATGGTTGCATCTCTGTTCAGTGCCTTTAGTAATAACACTGTCTGAAAAAGTATAAGTGTAGTTAAATCGCTTATCGAAAACAATAATGAAATAATTCTTAAAATTTTCAGCAACGCCGCCACTGTTACGGGTTGTATAACCTATGATTTTATTTTGGGAAGGAATAATTTTTATATAAGATCCTTTATCCAACGCATCAATAATTACTGAGGAACTGTCCGTATTTGGAAAAGTGAAACGGAAAATGGCAGCACGATCTGTAGGCGCAATCTCCGTCGTTACGTCATCATCGGCGAGGTAAACCTTATAATAATAGGGTTTGGCAATTTCCGCTTTATGAGAAAACCAACTTGCCCTGTCTTCTTCTTTAAATCTTATTTTTCCCGTGATAGGCATTACTGCGAAAGCGCCGTAATCGTTCATCCATGGTGAAGGCTGGTGCGTTTGCTTGAACCCGTTTATTTTATTAGCGGTGTATTGATAGGCCCAGCCATCACCCATTTTACCAGTTTGAGGCGTCCAAAGGTTCATGCCCCATGGTAATGCGATGGCCGGGTATGTATTACCGTTAGAAAGGTCAGGTTTGGAATCCGTTCCCATTAAAGGATTAACATAGTCAACGTAACTCACCCCTTGCTGGGCCGAAAGAAAGTGAAGGCAAAACACAAGAGGGAGCGTGAATATGATTTTTCGCATAGAAAAGATTTAAGAATAAATATGACACGTAATCGCAACGGCATTTACCTTCTATGCGGGCCTATGAAATTTATCTTGCCAATTTTATATTTCTGAAGAAAGTGATGCTCCAAGATATTCCCGGTTCATCCTGGCAATATTTTCCACCGAGATTCTCTTCGGACATTCGGCTTCGCAGTTATAAATATTACCGCAGTTACCAAAGCCTTCTTTATCCATTTGCTTAACCATGTTTAAAACTCTTGTATGTCTTTCGGGCTCACCTTGCGGCAGCAAAGCCAATTGAGAAACTTTAGCGCTTACAAATAACATGGCAGAACCGTTAGGACATGCTGCAACGCAGGCACCACAGCCAATACAGGCTGCAGCATTAAAAGCCTCTTCAGATTTCGCCCGGTCAACAGGTAATGAATTCGCGTCTACAGCATTACCGGTATTTACAGAAATAAAACCACCGGCTTCTATAATCCGGTCGAAGGCTTTTCTATCAACCATCAAATCTTTTATTACCGGGAAAGCGGCAGACCTCCACGGTTCCACAACAATCGTGTCGCCATCTTTATAAGCACGCATATGCAACTGGCAAACTGTATTTTTTTGCCACGGCCCATGCGCCCTCCCGTCAATATACATGCTGCATGCGCCACAAATACCTTCACGGCAATCATGATCGAATGTAATAGGTTCTTTCCCTTCATCAATTAATCTTTCATTCAACACGTCAAACATTTCCAGGAAAGACATTTCAGAAGAAATGTTTTTTACATCGTAAGTTTCGAAACGTCCCCTCGTCCCGCTATTCTTCTGTTTCCAAACCTTCAAAGTCAAATTCATATTGTAATGCTCCATATCACTAATATTAATTAATTCTAAATTATTTGTATGAACGTTGACTCGGATGAGCCACTTCAAAATGCAATTCTTCTTTATTTAATTGCTCGCCCTGCGGTGTGTATTCCCAGGCAGCTACATAACTGAATTCATCATCATTGCGTAAAGCTTCACCTTCTGCTGTCTGACTTTCTTCCCTAAAATGACCGCCGCAACTTTCCTTCCGATTTAAGGCATCCATACACATCAGTTCGCCCAGTTCAAGAAAGTCCGCTACCCTGCCGGCTTTATCTAATTCAGGGTTCATTTCAAAAATTTCTCCGGGTATCTTTACATTTTCCCAGAATTCTTTTCTTAATGCCCTGATTTCGTCTATCGCCTCCGTTAGTCCTTTTTCGTTACGTGCCATTCCGCATTTGTTCCACATAATTTTCCCGAGCCGTTTGTGAAAACTTTCAACAGATTCTTTTCCTTTTATACTCATCAACTTTTCTATCCTTTCTTTCACGGAATTTTCCGCCTCTTCAAACGCCGGATGGGACGTGGGTATCGCCGGATTTCTGATTTCACCGGACATATAACTGCCAAGCGTATACGGAATAACAAAATAGCCATCGGCTAATCCCTGCATCAAAGCTGAAGCTCCTAACCTGTTAGCTCCGTGATCGCTAAAGTTGGCTTCACCCAGCGAGTATAAACCGGGTACCGTCGTCATTAGTTCATAATTTACCCAAAGGCCGCCCATCGTATAATGCACTGCGGGATAAATACGCATTGGAACATCATACGGATTTTCGCCGGTAATCTTTTCATACATTTCAAAAAGATTACCATATTTATCTGCAATAACTTCTTTTCCCAGTTTAATAATATTTTCTTCACTTGAATCTTCCAGTCCCCGCTTGCTCACTTCTATTTTTCCATAGCGTTTAATAGCATCTGCAAAATCAAGATACACCGCCATCTTCGTGGTGCCGACACCGTAACCTGCATCACACCTTTCTTTCGCAGCACGGGATGCCACGTCTCTTGGAACTAAATTCCCAAAGGCAGGATACCTTCTTTCCAGGTAATAATCGCGTTCTCCCGGTGGAATATCAATTGCCTTCCTGTTATCACCTTTATTTTTGGGTACCCAAATTCTACCATCATTCCGTAAGCTTTCGCTCATTAGCGTAAGCTTGCTTTGATGGTCGCCGGTCACTGGGATACAGGTTGGATGAATTTGTGTAAAACAAGGATTGGCGAAATAAGCGCCTTTCTTGTGCGACTTCCATGCAGCCGTTACATTGCTGCCCATGGCATTGGTGCTTAAATAAAATACATTTCCATACCCACCGGAACATATCAGCACCGCATGTCCGAAATACCTTTCCAGTTTACCTGTAACCAAATTTCTTGCTATAATGCCTCTTGCCTTACCATCAATTTTTACAACGTCTTCCATTTCATGACGGGAATACATCTCAACATTTCCTAATGCCACCTGCCGTTCCAATGCACTGTAAGCGCCTAACAATAATTGCTGACCCGTTTGCCCCGCAGCATAAAACGTTCGTTGTACCTGCGTTCCTCCGAACGAACGATTGCTTAATAATCCGCCGTATTCACGGGCAAAGGGAACACCTTGTGCCACGCATTGATCAATAATATTTCCGCTCACCTGGGCAAGCCGGTACACATTGGCTTCCCTTGAACGGTAGTCGCCGCCCTTTACTGTTTCATAAAAAAGCCGGAAAACAGAGTCCCCGTCATTCTGGTAATTTTTAGCGGCGTTGATGCCTCCCTGTGCCGCAATGGAATGTGCCCGGCGTGGGCTATCCTGGAAACAAAATGCTTTAACCTTATAACCCAATTCGCCCAAAGTGGCGGCGGCAGATGCTCCTGCAAGCCCTGTACCTATCACAATAACTTCCAGTTTTCTTTTATTGGCGGGACTTACCAGGTTTACGTGATCTTTATAATTAGTCCATTTCTGTTCGAGATCACCCTCCGGAATTTTTGCGTCTAATGCCATACGTTAGTATTAAGTATTTTATGCTGAATTATTTTTTTCAGTTTGTTAAATAATTTATTGCAGCCACCCGGCCATAAACGAAACGGGCATCATCGCAAACAAAATGCAAATGGCTGCCGAATAAAAAATGCCAATGCCTTTAATAATTGGAGTCCATCGCCTGTGGTTGATTCCAAATGTTTGAAAAGCACTTTGAAACCCCTGTAATAAATGAAACAAGAGCGAAACCAAACCAATCATATACAACGTGAACCAAAGAGGATTTGTAAATATTATTTTCATTTCCTGGTAAAGGTCCACAACGGGACCATTAAAATACAGCTCGTGTTTGGTACTTGCCCAAAAATGATACAGGTGCATTATAAGGAACAATAATAAGAAAGTTCCGAGCCATCCCATATAGCGACTATACCATTTTATTTCGCGTGGAAAATTTTGTTTTGCATAGCTTATTTTTCTTGCTCCCCTGTTTTGTTTCCAAAGCAAAAGGCCCTGGATAATATGCAAAATAAAAGTTGCAAATAATCCGATCTCAAGAAACCTTATCACATAGTTGTGGAGCATAAACGAAGCTCCTGCATTAAATGTAGCTCCATTGTCATTGTAAAAAATAAGTGCATTGAGTGCGGCATGAACGATAAGGTAAATTATCAGAAAAAAACCCGTTAATGCCATTAATATCTTTTTACCTATCGATGAAGTGAATAACTGTTTCCAGGTCATAAGTGAGAGAGTTGTTAAATTTCAGATGTGCAAAAATACTACAGGAAGTTTAGAAAATTATGAATTATAGATCAAGTGATAAAAATTGATGAACGTATCAATTGAATCGAGATTCAACCTTATGATTTATTCAAGCCTTCGCAACAAGATATTATCAATCTGGTTAAAAAGAACGTCAGGCTTCATGGTACGCCAGGGCACAAAGTTGATGAGCTCAATATAATTATTTAGATGGGCTCTTCTAAAATCATATTGCGTTTGTTCGGGCATATTAAGGCTTACAATCCAGCCACCTTCGTCCTTTACGTCTTCAAACCATTCTTCATAATAGCTGTCATCACTGCTATGAAAGTTCAAAACATTTTCGGCGATGAGAATAAATTTGGTGATGCCCTGCCTTTCAAATTCATCAATTACGTCGCGCTTTAGCGTCATGATATCATTTTCTATAGCATCATTCCATTCACCAATTAATTCAATAATCGCATATTTTTCCTGGTAGTCTGCCATCAACACTTTAAGATATAAAGTGGCACTTCCAAATTCATCCCATTGCGGATGAATGTAATAGTTATACACGGTTTGGCTAAATGCAAATTCACTGTATTCTCTCCCATAAAATGGAGAGCGTTCATCTTCTTCGGATGTGTATAAATATTGCCAATTGTCGTATGGTTCTATGTTCTGCATTTAATAATTCAATCATCAACAAAATAAGTTTCTGCTACAAAAATATTGCATCCGGCCAAGTTGCCGGTTATTTAGACTTTAAAATAAATAAAATAAAAAGGCCGCTCATGGAACGGCCTTTAAATTACTACCCCAATTTATTATTCTACTATTAATTTGTCGCTATAGATGGCTTTGCTGGCTGCATCTGCAATTTTTATCATATACAATCCTCCTGCCTGCTTCCTGTGCAATTGCAGCTTTTCAACCTGGCCAGGTACTTTTATATAAACAACTTTACTTTCAATTAGCCTGCCTTCAAGATCAGTAAAATCAATCCTGTATTTACCGGCCATATTGCCATCGAAAGTTATTTTTATCTGTCCGTCAGATACCGGGTTTGGATATATTGTTATTAGCTTGTTACCTATAACATCCAAATTTTTAAGCGTCGGTGTTCCTATGCTGTTTTGCTTTGCTGCCTGGTGCAGCAGGTTACAACTTGCCAGGTCTGAGGCATTGTAAATTTTTCCTGTGGTATTTATTTTGGTTGCGCTAAGATTATTTACATCCACCTTATAAAAGCCCTCAAACGTATTCGCACTACTCACGATTACATGGTCGTCATCAATGGCTGCGGCGCCGTTTACGCTGAAGGTTCCGGACAAATTACTAATACTTCCTTTGTAAGTAGCCGTCAGCGTTTGCGGATCAATTAAAAAAACGTTTCTGCCGGCACTAAAAAGGTACAATGTTCCAAATGCATCAGCAACAATATCGCCACCCCAACTACTGCACTGGTTGTGCACAGAAATTCCATTATTAGAAGCTGCGTCAACAAGGCTTCCCAAATCTGTAATAACAGTTTTATTACCGGTAGTAAATCTAATTAAGTGATTGGCATCGTTTGTAAGCGCATACCCGTTGCCGTCAGCACCAATCGTCATACGTGTGATGTTAATAGCCTGGTCATTATAATTCATATTATTAATCAATGGTTTTTGAACCGTATAAAATGAAGGCGTACCGCTGTTATTTCTAAGGTCGAGCCAAACAAGCTGACCTGTACGCAAGGTTGCAAAAAATAATTTATCGTGTCTTCTATCGTATGCTGCGGCAGCACTCATTGAATAAGTTGGCGACGGATTTGTAACTAACATCTTGCTGGCTGAAATTGACATATCGTTTTGCTGTAACGTAGCAGGATTGCCCGTTAGTGTTAGTTGATCAACACCATGCCCTGTTTCAGCATCAATAAATGAAAATTTTGTTTTGCCGTTTTCAAAAAGAGTTGAGTTGGTGTTACCGGTGGCCATATCAATCACCCGAATATCTGACCAGTTGAAATTGGCATTAACCTCGCCCGTAATAGCATAAGCTAAAGTGCTTTGTTGTGAGAAGCCTGTGGAAAAAAGGAGAGCGGAAGATAGAATGAGTAAAATTGTTAGTTTCATATTGCAAAGATTTTGGTTAACAATTTATAAATGGTCTATAAATTTAATACAATTTTAAAATATCCCGAACTAATTATTTGAAATTTTCAATGGCCTTTTTTACGCTTCCATATTTCAATAATAATTGCTTGGCAGCCCGTTCATCCCGGATGCCGGATTTCTCCATCAGCATCCTGATTCCCCTGTTTATGATCTTCTTATTGGTCAGTTGCATATTTACCATTTTATTGTCTTCCACCCTTCCCAATCGTATCATGGCTGTAGTTGAGATCATATTTAATACCATCTTTTGGGCGGTGCCACTTTTCATTCGGGTACTCGCCGTTACAAACTCCGGCCCTACTACAACCTCCACCGGAAAATCGGCGACTGCACTTACGGGCGAATCCGGGTTACAAGCAATGCTTCCGGTAGTAATATTATTTTCTTTGCATTTTTTTAAAGCACCGATAACATAAGGTGTTGTGCCGCTCGAAGCAATTCCTATTACCACATCTGCATCATTCACCTTGTATGCCTGCAAATCTTTCCACCCCTGCTGCATATCATCCTCGGCATTTTCAATTGCATTAATAATCGCTTTTTCCCCGCCGGCTATAATACCAACTACCAGGCCCTGGGGTACGCCGTAGGTTGGCGGGCATTCGCTGGCATCCAGTATTCCAAGCCTTCCGCTCGTTCCCGCACCAATGTAAAATAATCGTCCTCCTTCAATCATCTTTTCTGAGACTGCATTTATCATTTTTTCAATTTGAGGAAGTACCTTTTCAACTGATGTGGCGACCACGAAGTCTTCTTTGTTGATATTTCTGATTATTTCCGCAACAGACATTTTTTCAAGATGCCTGTAATGCGAAGGTTGTTCTGTTATCTTTTTAAAAGTCATAATTATTTTAATTGATTTACCGCTCCAAAACTATTGAACAATTTTAATTATTAATGAAGATTAAAATCTAATGCCTTATAAAAAATAATTTTTCCCGTGAAAAAGATTTTAAAATTGTTGTTAAACTTTAATCAACTTTGTTTCATACATGCTTCTATAGTAATTTACAGCCAATATTATCTCACTTATAAATTTTGGTTTAATAAAAAATGAGACAAATTATACCGCTGGCTACTATCTTTCTTTTTTTATTTCTTAATACTAACGCACAAAATATTGATTCAACTATTGAAAGATATGGAAACGATTTCGGGCAGGAAAAAGCCTATCTCCACTATGATAAATCGACTTATGCAACAGGGGAAACGATCTGGTATAAGGCTTACCTCATGAATGGTATTTACCCGGCGGATGACAGCAAAACTTTTTATGTAGACTGGTCAGATGAGAAGGGGAAATTGATTTCGCATAGCATTATACCGGTTGTATATGCTACCGCGGCAGGTGCGTTTGAAATTCCCGCAGATTATCCGGGTAAATACATTCACGTAAAGGCGTACACGAAGTGGATGCTGAATTTTGATACTGCGTTTTTATATAACAAGGACATCCGTATCTTATCAAAAACTAACACAACTATAAATTCTAAAACCACTTTAGTTCCGGACCTGCATTTTTTTCCTGAGGGTGGAGATGCGATTGAAGGCGTAACTAATAAAATTGCTTTTAAGGCCAATGATCAATGGGGGCGGCCTATTAAAATTAAGGGCATTGTCCAAAACAATAAAGGCGTTAAAATCGACAGCCTTCGGGCCATTCATGATGGTATGGGCTATTTTTATATTTTCCCGCAGCCTGGTGAAAGCTTTTCCGCCAAATGGAAAGATCAAAAGGGAGCCGAGCATATTACCGAATTACCTGCTATCAAACACGCAGGTGTATCATTGCAGGTAGTCATTTCAGAAAACCGCAGAAGTTTTTTTGTGAATGCTGCGCCGGATGTTGCGTCTACCCTGGGCGATATCCACCTCATCGGCACCATGAACCAGCATGAAGTATTCAAATTAACAAAAGACATTTCGTCGGGGGTTATTAAAGGCATTATACCAACCGAAAATTTACCTACCGGAATTTTAACCATAACGGCTTTTGACGGTCAATGGCGTCCCCTGGCAGAACGCATTACTTATATCAACAACCAGGAATATTTATTTAATGCTGAAATGAATGTGGAACATTGGGGCCTTAATAAAAGAGCAAGAGACGAAATATCTATCACCGTACCTGATAGCCTGGCTGCAAGCTTTTCGATCGCCGTTACCGATTACAATATTGATACGGACAGCAGCGATAATATTATTTCGCATCTTCTTTTAACAGGCGATTTAAGAGGGCAGGTTTACGACCCTGCTTATTATTTTTCAAATAACTCTGATACCATAAGCCAGCAGCTTGACCTTGTGATGCTTACTCACGGCTGGCGCAGGTTTAAGTGGGAAGATATAACTGCTGGAAAACTTCCAAAGATTGTTTATCCGAAAGACACATCGTATTTAAACCTTTCAGGAAAAATATATGGCGCATTACCATCACAGTTAAGGGATGCCGGGAGTATTGTTGTGCTTATGCGGCATGAAAAAAAAGAAAACAAAATGGCCGTAATACCTATACAACCCAACGGAACTTTTACGGATCCCTCTATAATTCTTTTTGATACTACGAGTGTTTATTACCAGCTTCCCAAATCGAAAGGACTCGGTGATGCGTCTGTTCAATTTATGGAAAACCGGCTTCCCCCTTTTTCCTCTAATACCGCCGCAACTGGATTTTATAATAATCAACTTTCGGATACCGCGGGTAACTTCCGCCATCTGCAACTTGCCGACCAGGAAAAGGAACTGGCAAATTTTTATAAAGCAAAAGTTTTGGAAGATGTAGTTGTGACAGCTAAAACAAAAAAGCCTGTTGAAATTTTAGATGAAAAATATACTTCTGGCTTATTTAGCGGCGGAGATGCCTATCAATTCGATCTCTTAAACGATCCCAGTGCAGTTGGCGCAATAAGCATATTTAATTACCTGCAGGGAAGAGTACCCGGCTTACAAATTACAACAAGCACACCGCCTTCTCTTCAATGGCGGGGAGGCACACCGCAAATTTACCTTGATGAAATGCCTGCAGATGCCAGCATGATTTCTTCACTTTCTATTACGGATGTCGCTTATGTAAAAGTTATGCGGCCACCGTTTTTTGGCGGTACAGGTGGGGGAGCAAGTGGCGCTATTGCTATATATACAAAAAGAGGTAACGACAGGCCAAATGAACCTGGCAAAGGACTCTCTACTAATTCGGTGAGGGGCTATACCACTATGCGGGAGTTTTATTCACCAAACTATGGAACGTTCAGTGAAAATGACAATAAGAAAGACATTAGAACAACGTTATACTGGAATCCACAGGTAATCACGAATCGTACAAATAATAAAGTAACCGTATCTTTTTATAATAATGATATCAGCCAGGCCTTTCGGGTTATAATTGAAGGAATGTCGAGCGATGGACGATTAGTTCACCTTGAAAATATTATGGAGTAATAACCAGCCGTTACCTATCACTAAAATGACTCCAAAGGAAATTGTAATAAAATGGGTTGACCTGTTTAATAAAGCGGATGCAGCGGGGCTTGCCAATCTTTATAGTGACACCGCTATCAACCACCAGGTAAATACTCTACCATTAGAAGGCAAAGAAGCCATACAAAAGATGTTTGAAGAGGAATTTGCAAAAGCGAACATGGTGTGCATTATTGAAAACATTTTTGAAGATGGTGAATGGGCCATATTGGAATGGAAAGACCCGTTAGGACTGAGAGGTTGCGGATTCTTTCATGTTATAAACGACGCAATTATTTTTCAAAGAGGTTATTGGGACAGGTTAACTTTTTTGCGGCAACACGGATTGGAAATTCCCAAAGATTGAATAGATGATTGAGTAAGGCAAAGAAATAGAATTTTAATATCCCCTGCCCTTTTCATCCTCTGCACCTGTGGTTCTGTCTCTTTTACCTTTTACTTTATCGTTACCAAAGTTGTGCGAATAAGAAAGGCTGAAGCCCCTGTAACCATAAGTATATTTATTTTTTACCATGAGGTTTTGTTCGGGTATCAAAGCATTGTAGTTTCCCACCAATGAATTGAAAATATTACTTATATTAAATGTGAAAACAGATTTGTTTTTAAGGATTTTCTTTTGCATGCCTATATCTATCGACCAGTTTGGATCAAAAGAATACAATCCCCATAAAGATTTTGAACTGTAAAATCCTGACAAGCCAATAGAAAAATCTTTAGGCAATAAAAAGTTTTGTGTGGAATTAATAAAGAAATTCTTTTGTTCCTGTTGAACGGCTGCTTTATAAAACGCACTTGACTTATTCCAGCTTCCTGTCAGGTTATTTTGCATATTCCACCATTTATTTACTGTAAAGGGCAACGAAAGATTGAGTGATAATGATTGATTGCTTTTTGAATTTTCACTGGCGATAACTAATTTATTGCTTCCTTCATCAATTTTTGGAATTTGAGTGATAGAAGGAGAAATATAACTATACGAAAGCGAAAGTATTTTGTTTTTATAAGTGTAAGAAACATTTACTGCATCTACAATTGCCGGTTGCAAATCAGGGTTACCTGTTTGGAAAGTTTTAGGATCTAAGAAAAGTACCCAGGGCGCTAAATCTGAAAAACCCGGCCTCCATATCCTTCTGCTATATGAAAAATTAAGTGAGTTACTATCGTTGATATTGTGCAAAAAGAAAAAGCTGGGAAAAAGTTTCCCGTAATCCCGCTTTACAATATCAACCTGTGTTTCCGATGCAAGCCTTGAATGTGTAAATTCATACCGGAGTCCGGCTTTCACTGATGTTTTTGCAGATAGCTTTATATTGAACGAAGCATAGGCAGCGCTGATGTTTTCATTCAATGTATGATTGCCCGAAAGGGATGAGTCCTTTATCCAAGTATTTTGAAATAAAGAGCTTACTCCTACTACATCCCTGAAACTTGACCGGGCATCTTTTATTCCTGCTTCCATATCTGTGCTTTTAGATATTTTTTTTGTATAATCTATCGCTCCTATCCACATTGTAAGCGGTGTGGTTTTGCTGCTTTGCACATTTTCATCATATAAATAATTATTAATGCCATTATAATATGCATTGGTATATGAATTGGGATTATTGTCTTTATAATGCAAGTAATCTGCGTTTACGGTAAGCTTTTCATCATCACTGAAAGTATGCTGCATATTTAAGTTAGCACCATAATATAACGTTGTATGCAATTCATTATTTATAATACTAACGGTTGTGTCTAAATGATTATCCGAACTTACAAATGCATCATTTAATGATTTCATGTCCCAATGCCTATAGCTTCCCGAAAGCAACACGCCTGCAATTGTTTTTTTGCTTATCTCATAATCAAGTCCTGCTTGTCCATCGTGCTGGGAGGCCAGTGCATGTCTTTTATCATCAGAAAAATTCTCCAGTAATTTGCCATTATTTGTGACAGCATGATAATTGTCCCAGACCTGTTGCAAACGATTTCGTGAAAAGGAATAATTTCCAAACAGGTTTACTTTCCCTTTCCTGTGGTTAATGTTTACACTCGCAGAATTTTGTTCTCCTTTACTATATCCGGCTGTCATAGAATAAGAACCGTTAGTGCCAAACTGGTTGTTGGATTTAAGTACAATATTTATTATGCCGGCATCACCTTCCGCATCAAAATTTGCAGGCGGTGTGGTAATTATTTCAATGCGTTCTATATTACCAGAAGGCATACCTGCAAGCATTTGCACCACCGCGGCAATATCCATATAATTTCTCTTTCCATTGATCATAATTATTACCCCGCTTTTCCCATTTACGGATAAAGCATTACTCATGCGGTTCACACGTACACCAGGAGATCGCTCCAACACATCTAAAGCAGTGCTGCCTGCAAACGTTATACTTGTGGCAACATTAATTACGAGGCGGTCTATCTTTTGTTCATACAGCGGTTTCTTTGCTGCGATGGTAACCTCTTTTAACTGCAGATGCATTTCCGAAAGCTTAATGATACCAAGGTTAATGCTTTGTTGTTTATCGGAAATAGTAAATGCATCACTGTATTCATTTTTATAGCTTGTATAACTATACGATATAAAGTATTGCCCCTGCGGAATATTTTCAAAACTATATACACCTGTCGCAACGGTAAGTTGTCCTTTAGCCAGGGAAGAATCTTTAGTGTTTAGCAACAGAACATTGGCATTAGCAAGAGGTTTGTCATCAACACTAACCACTTTACCATAAATTTTAGTTTGTGCATCAACAGAAAATACAATGCCCGATAATAGCATAAATAACAAAAGTGCTTTTATTATTTTTTTTGAATGCAGTTGTAAGTAAACAATAACATACAATCGTATAAGAACAGGTATTATTTTTTTCATAACAACCAGTTTTTGATGTTGAAAGTGGAAATGCTTCATAACAACCAAATGTATATAGCTGCTGTAAATAATCTAAGCTATATTGAGCAAAACACCCGGGGCAAATCTGAATGGTAGAAATGAATGAGGGAAGGGAAGCCGGTTTATTAAGAAACAAATACAATCTATTCCCTGTTGGGCAACAGTTTTTTCAGCAATAATTCCTTTTTATATCTTGAAACGTTTATGATAGAACCATCGCTCATCATAAGATAACCACCTTCTCCTTTTACATATTTCTCCACTTCGTTCAGGTTAACAAGATAGGAACGATGAACACGGGCAAAGGAATGATCTTCTAATGCTTCTTCTATTTCTTTTAGGGTAGCCGATACAGTTAGTTTTTTTTTGTTCTTTAAAAGAAGGATGGTATAGTTACTGTCTGATTCGCAACTGATGATTTGATCAACAGGTATCATCTGTAAACCCTCCATGGTGGGCAGAGCAATCTTGCTGATAGATTTGGCAGGCTGGTGCAGCTTTTGCATTAATATTTCTACCTGTTGCACAATAGTTCTTTGTGAGCGCTGCATTACTTTTTGAACTGCTTTTTGTAACTCTTCACGGTCAACAGGTTTTAATAAATAATCAATGGCGCTGAACCGAATGGCTTTTAATGCATATTGATCGTAACTGGTGGTGAAGATAATATCGAAATTAATAGAAGGCAATTGCTCCAGCATTTCAAAGCCATTCATCTTAGGCATTTCCACATCAAGAAAAACAAGATCGGGAGATTGTTTCAAAATCGATGCAAGTGCATCGGCACCATTATGATAAATACCGGCAACTGCGACTTCGGGACAATAGTCTTCCAGTAAAGAAGCAATTGTTTCGCAACAATAAGGTTCATCATCAACTATTATAGCTTTGATCATACAAGCGGTAAAACTTTATTCGTATAAATTACGCCAATTCTTCCATGAATTTATTCCAGGCAATTTTAATTACCACTTTTGTACCTGCAATATTTTTATTTTCATCTAGAATATCTTCAATAGTATAAAATGTTTGTACATTTTTGTTTTGATTGAGTAAGGTCAGTCTTTGCGAAGTAATCTGCAGCCCGAGTGATTTTTCTTTCTCTGCGGATTTACTTTTTAATTCCGCGGCTTTCTCCCGACCAATGCCATTATCAGTAATGATGCAATTCAAAACATCATCCTGCATACTTAACTCAATGTTTAAATGCCCATGATCTTCTTTGCCTGCCTGCCGGCCGGGCAGGTGCATCAACCCATGCCATACTGCATTTTCACAAAATGGCTGCAACAATAATGGCGGAATAAGAACTGCACCTTCGTCTATGGCGTTAGTAAAAATGATACTGTAATCAAAAGCGTTTTTGAAACGCAGTCTTTCCATATCGAGGTATAAACGCAATGTCTGCAATTCATCTTCCAGTGTTATCATTGATTTTTGCGAGTTGATAAGTACCATGCGTATCAGCCGTGAAAAACGTGTAAGATAATCCGACGCTGTTTTGCTTTCATTCTTTAAAATAATCCGGTTTATAGAGCTCAGGCAATTGAAAATAAAATGCGGATTCATTTGTGCACGCAACGCCTGCATCTCCAGTTCAGCTGCCTGTTGCTGAAATGCGGACTGTTGTTTTTCATTCTCCAGTTGCTGCAGTTTCATTTCATTTTCTAATTGTACATGTTTCAGCTTTTCATTTTTACGTTTTAATGTAACGGACCTGAAAACAAAAATTCCTGCCAGCGCTAATGCTGACAGGAGAATGAGTAAAAAATTTTTTTGCTGAACCTCTTGTTTTATTTGTGCACTTTTTAGTTTGTTGTCTTTGTCGAGCAGCAATAACTGCGATTGCTTTTTTTGATCTTCTGCTTCTCTTTTATAATTGTTTAAGCGCCATAAAAATTGTTTGTTTTGAAGGGAATCCTTTAAAGCAATGAATTTATTCAAATAGAAGTATGCGCTATCGTTATTCTTTAACCCGTGATATATTCCCGAAAGAAGTTTGTATTCGTCTACAAGATGAAGTTTATCAT
>NZ_JBMQQG010000026.1:0-13439 GCF_057362405.1 Ginsengibacter sp. | reverse complement strand
TTTCTTGGTTGTTTTTCTATTTTTGTTAAGAATGAAAGAAAGAGAAAAGAAAAACTCTTTATTCGCCTGAGCCAGGAAGGCACTGCAAATAATCTTACTTTCTGCAGCCAGGAAATTCTTCAAAATAAAGTAATTGGTATTGATGGAATTCACCGAAAAATCATGATCCTTGAAAGAATCAAGAATTCATATAATTGCTCCATAATATGCCTTGACGAGGTACAACATTGCGAGTTGGTAACGAGCGCCGGAATATTAAATGCAAGTAATCTCAGACAATTTGATATTGAAAAAAACCAGGCTGCAATTGAATTACAATTCGAATTCAAAAACCAGGCTCAACCGGCTTCCATAACATTTTACGATAGTTTATTAAATTCCAGGAAAGAACTGGCAATATTAAAAGCCAAGGCCGAATATTGGAGCGTAATGCTTTCAAAAATGCTTAACCGCCAGGTGAGCGTAAGAGCATAATCTTTTCATTCGATCCACTAACGCAACGTTGCTCATCATTCTTTTCTTCTTTTATTTTTAACTACTATATATTCTTTTGATGGGAGGGATATAGTAACCAGGTTTCCCAAATTTCTGCGATTGTTGTACACACATCCTGCATCAATGTTTATACAGTTGCCTTGTTGGTTTAAAATATAGTGAAGCGATTGTGGCGTATGGCCATGTATCATAAGTTTATTGCCCAGTTTGATTTGCCGGGGAGCAAAATCGCGTGTCCAAAGCATAGCTTCTTTGTCTTCAAAAATATCATCCTGCTCAAAATTTAAACCTGCATGAACAAAAATATAATCGTTCGTGCTGAAATAGTATTGCGTGTTCTCAAAGAACTCTTTATATTTTGCGGGCATTGCCGAATACTTATCTACATCAAAGCTTTCCAGGGTTGTGTCTCCTCCATTATTGTACCAGCGTTGAAAGTTTTCCATAGACAATTCAGCATCCATCATCATCTGCTCGTGGTTTCCTCTTAAAGTATGAATTTGATAACCTTGTTCTCTTAATGTAATTATAGTATCGATAACTTCTTTGCTGCCGGGTCCGCGGTCAATATAGTCGCCGATACAATAAATCTCATCCTGCTTATTTATTTTTATTTCTTCAAAGAGCATTTGTTGAAATGCGTCATTGCAACCGTGTATGTCACCTATTGCAAATATCCTGTTCATTTAGATTATTTAATATTATTGTTACCACTATCGTTTTACGAAATGCAAATTATTCAATATAATTAACTGGCATGCGTAGCCGAATCTTTATTTGTTCATCATCAATTGAGTTGCTTCTTGGACCCGGAAATTTGGATTCACCTCTCACCATATTGGCCGCTCTACATACGGCGTAGGTGACAGTTAACATAAACCCCAACTCAACTATTTGTAGATCAATCCGGGTAGTGATATTAGTCATTTAAAAGGCAAATTATCGTCATAGATGTTGTAGCAAGTTGCCCCTAATTTTATAGTACTTAAATGAACAATTATGAAAACCATTATAGTGGCCACTAATTATTCAAATGAAGCCAACAATGCTGTGACTTATGCCGCTGAATTAGCCAGTCACTTAAGTTCAAAACTGGTTCTTTTTAACTCATTCGAGCTTTCAGTACATGCATCGAATGCCCTTCTCCCCGGATCATCGATAGGCAGACTGATTGCAGAAAACAATAATACTTTAAAAAATATGGCCCTCGGCTTATCAGCCAGATATGGGATAGCGGTCGACCACGTCAGCAGGACTTCAGATTTAATGGAGGAACTTGATTTCCAGGTTAAGCGCTTAAATGCTGACCTGGTAGTAATGGGAATGAAAGATTTTCATTCTGGTTTTGTGCCGTTTAGCTCTACAGCTGCTGCAATTCATCATGCAAAATTTCCAATTCTCACGGTGCCGGCAGATGCTCGCTTTGGAAAGATAACTAAGATATTATTCGCATTCAATCCAGACTGCATCGAAGAGGCAAATAAACTTCCTGTGTTGATGGACTTTGCCGCACATTTTAAAGCTGAGATACAACTTTGCCATGTAGAAAAAAGTATGCAACCGGCAATAAATGAGGCTTCGGGAAAGGGCTTATCTTTTAATGCTGAAACGGTTCTTAGCGATACTCAACATTCATATAAAGAAATAAATGACGAAAATGTTTTAAGAGGTATAGAAAAATTAATAAAAAGCTGGGGAGCTGATTTATTAGTGATGGTTCCCCACAAATATGGTTTTTGGGAAAGCATCTGGCATAAAAGCAAAACGATTCAAATGGCGAAGAGAACCCGCATTCCCCTTTTAACGTTGCCCAACCCGGAATCTTCAACCTTTCCTGACCCGATCTGATCTATTATTATACGATAAATTAATTTACCTCCAGTTCATCTTTAGTTGGGAATTTTGGAAAGGGATGGTGTGGCTCCGATTGATACCAGTATACAACCGAGGCAATATCATCCTGCAACGGTAAATAGCGGCCGTCACTATGCCAACCAAGATCCTGTATCGTAACCTTTAAGCTGTTCTCAAAACGGATAGGATCAACAATATGCCAGCGGTATAAACCAAAACGCTCCTCAATATTATAATGTCCATCTCCACGAACAACTTGGGGTAACCCGCTGTATGGGGTACAAAATTCAGTGTAGGCGCTCGTTTCAATGCCATCCGCTATTTTCTTCCTCGTATCAAAATCATAAGAGCCACAAAAATAATCCTCCGTTCCGGTACCGCAAATCGTAGGAAATTTCGTATCGCCATCCATATAAAATTTAATTTCGCCTTCACCCCACCAGCCGTTATGATGAGAACCATAAGCAAGATAGGTTCCTACATATTGCCCCTTTCCTTTTATGTTATCTACTAAAACATAGTCCTGTTTGAAAGGTTGGGGATTTACCCTATGAAACTCGGCATGAAAATAAGCAGCATCCGCAGGAACATCGGTTAAAATATAATCCACCTGGTAATACAAAACCATGTCTTCATCTGCAATATTTTCAATGGTTATTTTGCATTTTTTGCGAAATGGCATTGCCCAGTAACAATTAAAAGCGCTTCCAGGATTTACTGCAACAGCCAAAGATTGCAGCGGCGCATACTCCCGCCAGCCCATACAAAAAAAATCACCCACCGGCACTTCAACTGAAGGGGTTGTTTCATCATCCCAATACATGCGAAGAATTTCATTGCGCCAATTACCCGATGGTGTCATCCAGATGTGTTTAATGCACCCGGAATTCTCTATCTCCGCTAAAGTAAAAGTTGTTTTGGATTTGATTACAACACTGGGGCTCATTTTCCAACCGACGCCCAAATCTCTTGCAGGACGCGAGCCTGTGCCACTAGTAGCTTTACCGCCTTCTCCCTTTGCCCCTGTGAAATTTTCAGGACTTATTGAACGGGATACTGCATTAGACAAACGATACAGGTTACTCATGTTAACATCTATTCCATTGAAGGAATTATTCTGCTGAGCAGTCGAGTTCAATGAAGCAAAAAGCACCAGCCCGATTATTATATTTCTTTTCATAAAATGTATTTAAGGCGAACACAATTATTAATTTGAGTAAAACAAAAATAGAATTTAATTGCGTTTCGGTAACTTTTAAGAAGAGGAGTACTTATACCCGAAAATAAAAGAAAAACGGTGAGGCAGTTTTCTTTTCATCATTTTCTGTCTGATTTCTTTCAAACACTTCTTATCTCATAATAAGCTTCAAGGTTTGCTATTATACGCCTCCTATCCTGGCGACGCATTTTTTTTAATTGTTTTAATTTAATAACTTCAATAGTCTCTGCCGGCAATTTATTTATAAGAAATTTTTTACCCTTTAAATACATTTTATGAAAAGAAATGTTATTCAAAACAAAGGCCTTTTAAATTCTTTCGTTTTAAAAATATTACTGATTATTATACTAGCATCGTGCAGCAAAAAAAACAACACTTTGGCGACAGAATCAAAGGGTGCATCAACGATATCAAATGATGTATCATCCGTTGGACCAGCAGGCCCGCATAATAATTTGGTTTATTATGGAACCAACGATCCTGATCCGTTAGTCGGATGTTTAGGCGATTATTATTTAGATGTTAACAAAGGATTTCTTTACGGCCCTAAAGTAACGAGTGGATGGAATACGTTCCTTGCACTAAACGGGGCCTCTGCAGCTGAAAATAAGGTTTTGTCCGGCAGCAGTCTGCCAACCCCTGGCATTGGAACTACCGGAGATTATTATGTAAATACCGCTGACTTTTTGTTCTATGGGCCAAAGGCATCAACTGGATGGGGCAACCCTATTGATCTTCAAAACCAGGGAAAATAGTATTCACACATTTATGGCGCCAAGTATATAGCCATGTATAGAAAAGCGTTAGTTATTCAATATTTTCCTGTCTGCATATTAAGCCCAGTAGATATAATACGATAATTACCAATAACTCCGCCAGGCTGACTTCTATCGCAACCAGGAAATAGACGAAGACTAAAGTCGGGCTATCCCAATCGCTTATGTAAGTTGATTCACAACAAATAGATGTTTTCTCTGAATTTAAAGTATTTTATAATTAAAGAGCCGAAACTGAATATTGCGCCAGATACACTGTTCGCATGCAAATCATTTATGATCCTTCCCGTTTCTTTAGAGTCATAAATTGTACTATTATTTTTATCCTTAATATAATTTCTTTCTATAATAATATTCTTAGTAATTTGTTCCCTAACAAAAAAAAAAATAAAACGAGCCCATGAATCGGCGGACGATTAATTTATTCAAACAGTTGAAATCCAGTAAATCAATTTGTATCTTTTTGTTTGCGCTAATTAGTGAGTGGGTTGTAGCGCAAAGTTCATTGCAGAAAACACTCAACCAACTGCCGGTCTACCCTTTCGGTGAAATTAAAGCAACGCCGGGCGACTGGCTCCTGGGCAACACACATGCTGTAACACAGGTTTTTAAAGATACTAACGGTAAGGATATTATTATAACTAACGGGCTGGTGTGCCGTCAATTCAGGGTGCAACCCTACATGGCTTGTTTTGGATTCAGGAATCTTGTTACCGGCAAGGAAATGCTGCGCGCCATAGAGCCGGAAGCTGAAGTTTCAATTAATGGCAAATCGTATAAAGTTGGGGGAGTAAAAGGCCAGTTTGAACGAGGATACTTGCAATATGACTGGCTTGATAAATTTACACGGGATGAAGCCGCTTTTGAATTGGTTAATTTTTCAATCTCTGATATTCCGCCGCGCTTTTCATGGAAGCCGGCAAGATGGAACGCATATAATCGGTGGCCGCCAAAAGGAAAGAAAATAGTTTTTACGTACCGTCCAACTGATAAAGAAATAAATGGAGTTACGATTAACATAGTATATGAGTTGTATGATAACATTCCGCTGGTTTCAAAATCGATGGAGGTGCATAACAAAAGCAATGCAAGCATAGTCATTAACACTTTTAAGAGTGAGAAATTGGCCATGGTAGAAGAAAGTTCAGGCGCTAACGACGACGGGTACCTGCCATCGCCACATATTTGTATACAAAGCGACTATGCCTTTGGTGGCGGTTCTTATGCAGATGCTAATCATACAACTTACTGGTTACCTGATTCCTCATTTACTTCGCAGGTGAATTATAACCTGCAGACACACTGCCTCCTGGAAAGTAAACCGCCATTAGGTCCGGATTACAAATTGGCTCCGGGTCAAAAATTTGAAACATTCCACACTTATGAATTGATGTATGATGATTATGACCGGGAGCGCTGTGGCCTTGCGGAAAGAAAAATGTACCGGATCCTGGCACCATGGGTAACCGAAAATCCTATATTCCTTCATCTTACATCTACTGATCCTGCAGAAGTGAAAACTGCTATTGATCAGTGTGCAAATGTCGGTTTTGAAATGGTAATTCTAAGTTTCGGCAGCGGTCTGGATATGGAGGACACGAGCAATGCTAATATCGAAAAATTTAAAACGCTAGTAGGCTATGCACATTCGAAAGGAATTGAAATGGGTGGTTATTCTTTGTTTTCAAGCCGACACATTGATTCCGCGAATGATGTCATTAATCCTAAAACCGGTAAACCAGGCGGGGCCATTTTTGGCGACGCCCCATGCTTAGGAAGCATTTGGGGGCTTGCGTATCTTCAAAAATTAAAGACATTTATTACTAAAACAGGATTTCAGGTGTTGGAAAATGATGGCCCTTATCCCGGTGATATATGTGCTTCCACTTCACATCCGGGTCATAATACTGTTGATGATTCTCAATGGAAACAATGGAGTTTGGAATCTTCATTTTACCGCTGGCTGCGGGAAAAAGATATTTATCTCAATGCACCCGATTGGTATTTTTTAAATGGTTCCAGCAAAATAGCGATTGGTTATCGCGAAGATAATTGGTCGTTGCCGAGAGAGAGGCAAATAATTTTGGGACGACAAAATATATATGACGGCACCTGGGAAAAATCACCGGGTATGAGTTGGACTTTCGTACCACTAACTCAATACCACGGCGGCGGAGCCGCAGCAACTATAGAACCTTTGAGTGAACATCTTGATGCATATGAAGCACATCTCGTTCAGAATTTTGGGAACGGAATACAGGCGTGTTACCGCGGGCCGAGGCTATATGATACACCGGTAACGGAGGCTCTGGTAAAAAAAGAAGTAACCTGGTACAAGAAATACAGGAATATACTTAATGCTGATATTATCCATATTCGCCGGGCAGATGGGAGAGATTACGACGCAATGATGCACGTTGATCCAAAGGGAAAAGAAAAAGCACTATTGATTATCTACAATCCTCTTGACACTTCTATTATGAGGAAAATAAAATTGCCATTATACTACACCGGGTTAACTGATATTGCCCATATAGGTGAAAAGGAAAATCCAAAGCAATTGTATCATTTAACCAGGGATTATTCTGTCGAACTTTCGGTTAAAATAAGTGCCCATTCCTATACATGGTTTATAATTGATTAGTGATTGCAATTAATTATTTGCCTGCAAGATACTTCGTGTAAGCAAGATAGTTAGTATGGTTAACGGTCCCGTCAATTTCAGCGTTGATTTTGGTAGAATTTATTCCCGGTTAACTAGCTGATCGCTGGCCCGCGCCAGGTATCTCATAACTCAAGCTAATAGTTGATTGCGTAAGAAATAACCTTTGGCAACATGTTAAAGTAGCAATCAGGTGGCCCTAATTTATATTAATCGTCAGTGCATTTGCATGGAGGTCAGCCATTGCTCGCAAAAGGCTGCAACGTTTTAAAAACTCCTTCCATACGTTATATAAAGTGGTGGTTTGCAGGTTCAGATTGCTGTAGTTAACTATAGTATTTTCACACAGATTCATGAGAGTCGTACGGTGATCTTCTTTTACATTTCTAAAACTTAGAAAATGTTGATATTCATCATCAAACTCTGCAATATTGATAGCATTATTTTCCCATTTAACGGAATGGGCAGTGTTAATAGCAGAAAATTCATCATAAAGTAAATTCATTTCATCTTCATTTGCCAGGTTATATTCAGTCACTCCCTTTGAAAGCGCTTCTGTTATTTCATATATTTTGCATATCCTTTCGTTATAGTCCGCTATTTCTTTACTGGTTTTTTCCTGGCTCTCCGTTAGTTTTTCCAAACTTGTTTCTTTTACGCTGTAAGTAACATCAGACAACTTATCAGCCAGTTCGCAGCAAGTATCAAACGTAGCTTGAACAAGAATTAGTTCTTCACGAAGCGCCTCTATTGCTTTGTTCAAGGGTATAGATTCTTTATAGAGCTTATCTGCTGTTGATTGCATTTTCAATTCAAAGTCATGCAATTTTATATAGGCGGCCAATAACTGTTCATCCTGTGCTGTTTTAACGGCTTTACCTGGTTCATATATAATCCCAATATCCCGGGTGGCGTGTTTGATGACGTCTCTTTTTATTGTTTGGTGTAAGTGTTGCATAACTACAATTTTTGAATTCCTTGTAAAGTTTAAACGTGCGGATATTTTTTTTAGTATACATTAAGCTGTCCGAAGGACCTGGGCATTCTTTAAACATCGCCACCGGAGAAAATATTTAAAGTCAACTGTAATGAATCAAAAACTTTTTTCAAAGCGAAGAAAAACAGGCTGCTGTAAACATCACATCTTCCTATAACCAGGCCCCTTTAAAAACCGGCCGGGTGACGCGCCGGTATGATCATTATTTTTCAAAACCTGCACACCGTTCACAAAAACGTCGCTGACACCAGTAGCAAACTGGTGGGGCTTATCGTAAGTAGCATGATCCTGTACAGTGTTGGGATCGAAGATTACTATATCCGCATAATTGCCCACCGTTAGTACTCCGCGTTTTTTTAAATTAATATTGGTTGCGGGAAGCCTGGCCAGTTTACAAATCGCTTGCTGAAGCGTCATCAATTTTTCATCACGGGTATATTTGCCAATAACCCTGGCAAAACATCCATAGGCACGCGGATGTGCATTTGATTTTAGAAATACACCTTCAGGCGTATATGAAGCCTCATCGCTACCAAAGCTTACCCAGGGCAAAGCAACTTCTTTTTTTACATTGTTCTCATCCATTAAAAAATAAGCAACTCCTACTCTTGTGCTATCCTGCACAATAAGATCCATCGCCGTTTCTTCGGGAGTGGTGCCGCGAATCCTGGCGACTTCGGCAACTGTTTTACCCGTAAACTTCTTTAACGAATCCTGCTTAAACTGCAGCAACAAAATATTTTCAGGGCCGCCGGAACCATAGTACAAATTTTCCCAGTCACTGGCATTCGTATGCATAACCTTAACCATTTGTTTTCTTATAACGGGATCCTGTAGACGAACTCTCAGCTTTCCAAAACCCCCGTCCTGCAATGTTGGAGGAAAACACGATGTTAATCCAGTTGCAGCCGCTGTATAAGTATACATATTTGCAGTGATAGAAATGCCTTGTTTACGTGCCGTTTCAACCATCGCAATCACACTGTCTACTTTATTCCAATTATCTTTTCCCGCAGCTTTCAGGTGACATATCTCAACGGGTATGTTTGCTTCTTTTGCTATAGTAATAATTTCGTTAACCGCTTGCGTGAGTTGGTTTCCCTCACTGCGTATATGGCTAATATAAGTGCCTCCATATTTCGATGCTTCTTTGCAGAGAGCAACGAGTTCGTCGGTCTTTGCAAAATTATCCGGTGGATAAATAAGTGCGCAGGTGACACCCAATGCGCCTTCTTCCATTGCGGTATCAACGAGTAATTTCATGCTGTCCAGTTGTTGCGCAGTCGGTGCCTTGTCGTCTTCTCCAATTACATATTGCCTCACGGTACCAGCGCCAACAAATGAAGCAATATTGCAGGAGATGCCTTTGTGCTCCAGCGTATTCATATATTCGCCCAATGTATTCCACGTAACATTATATTTTATATCACCCTGCCCGTTTTGCAATTGCTCCTTCATTTTTTCGTTCAAAGGGCCATAACTCATTTCGTCAAATATTTCTGTAGTTACACCCTGCCTTATATCGCTCTGCGCTCTTCCATCCTGGAAGAGAGACTCTTCAGAATGTCCCATCATATTAATAAAGCCAGGCGCCACAGCGTTACCACCAGCATCTATCTCATCTTTTGCGTGAGCATTTTTTAGATCACCAATAAATGCAATAGTATCCTTATTAATAGCAATATCCGCCTTGAAGGGTTCGCCACCATTGCCATCATAGACCATACCATTTCTTATGATCGTATCATATTGTTGCGATGGATTACAGGCAGAAATTGTAAGGGCCACGACTATGAAAATAAATGGATGTCGCATTTTGATTATTTCGATTTTGGTAAAAGTTATAACTGTAAAGTAGTAATTATTTTGAGAAAGTAATTCAGGAGGTTTGCGTTGGCAATGCCCATAAATAATCCAGGTTAAGGCAGATCGACTAGAACGGTGGTGTTTTCGTTTAACATCGAAGCGATAACAAAATCTATTTTTTTAATAATATGCTGACTGAAAAATATTATTCATTAAGTAACATGCCAATTGCTATTCATTTAGCAACTCATCAACAGTCTCATAAAATTTATTCTTAGATTCCACATAATATTTACCACTTCCGGGACCATAAAAATTGGTATGAATCTCCCTTACGTTTCCTTTCTTATCAATAAAAATAGTAGTTGGAAAAGATTTGATAGCAGTAAGCTGCGGCAAGGTCTTTTCTGTCTTATGTTCATCGCTCGCTGTAACACCGGTTATTAGCATTGGATATGTTACGTCCAATAGTTTTTGAAATCTGACCAAACTTTTTTTCGACCTGTCGATATCTGTGGTTAGCTCGTAAGCTAATGCAATTATTTCTATCCCTTTTGAATGATTACGTTTATAATAATCGGCAAGAAACTTCGTCTCATCGAGACAGTTAGCACACCAGCTTCCCATGAGCTGAACAACTATCACTTTATTTTTATACCTGTCATCATTTATTGAAACAGGTGAATTTAGCAGGTTATTAAAAGTAAAATTTAGTCGCGATGAGTCTTTGCGTAATTCAGTGGGCTCATTTATCTCGGGCAATGCAGCACTGTCATTTCTCTTAGCTACCCATGTTTCTTTAGCAGAATAGCCATTATAGAAAACGCCACCCGTAATCGTGTTTGTGTCATCAACTTTTGCTTCCAGCAGGTGGACATTGTCGCCATCAAAACCCGATAGCATGAGCGAATCGCCTGTTACTATTCCATCAAGGTAACGGTAATCTGCAGCCGGCGTTAAAAAACTCCCCGCAAGCATATTACCATTTTGCTCAAAAACTCCCAATGCTTTGCGCAAAGTTCCATTCGCTCTTGTAATGGTAACATCCCACTTACCTGAAATATTATTTTTCGCCGGTCCTGAGTTAGCGGGAAAACGATTCTTGTTTTTGGCATAAGCGTGAAGTGGCCAGTATTGCGTAGTGCCGGATGTGCCCTTTATGTAGGTTCCACTCAAGTCTCCATTCGTCAGCAATCTTATTCTGAATGAAGATTCAAAGGCTGGCGTCGCAAAGAACATAGAATCCCCGGTAATAGTTACATTCGTTATTTTTATTTTCTCCCGGGCATTGAGAATATACAAAACTGTTTTTCCTTGTTCCATTTTTTTCTCAAGCATAAACGGTACCAGTTTACCATCTTTTCGCTCCAATAGAACCTGCCAGCTATTATATAATTGTTTGGCATCCTGCGCTTGCATCCTCGCAACCGAAAGCAGGCAAAATGTAAGTAAAATATATTCCCTCATCCTGATAAATTCAATACACAACTTTCTAAAAGAAGACATTATTATCAATGAAGATAATCAAAATGAAAGTCACATATTCTTATAATGAACGTTTATGAAAATATCGTTGAAGTTGTAGACTGCAAAGCAAAATATTGCGATGTTCTTAGATTGGCGGGAGAAGCCACAGTTTGCAGAGTGTTTGCAGTTATGTTAAATCCTTATTGTTGCCTTAAAAGATTTTCAATGAATAGCTCCTTAGAAACCATGCCGCAGCGTGTTTTATTGTACGGATGAAACTATCTGACATGATCAGATGTAAAATATCTGTCGTAATTGCGCTGGCGGCAATACTTCTATAATACGTTTTTTCGGTTGATGGGAATTACAGGCAACTTTTTTACGTGCCGCTGTATACCCAAAGCGCCGACAGAAACCCCGCTGCTATAACTGCAAGGCTTATAAAAATATATCTCAGGCTGCTTCGCTTTTGAAATAAATCCATAGGTTAAAATGTTGTTTGGTCAATCGTTACTTTATAACGAAAAACGTGCCGGTTTTATTTTGTTTGAGGAAAAATCAAATTTTCAGTTTATGTATTCAAAATTTGGCCGGTTGCCGACTAATAGCCTCGATAACTCCGGTTATTAACACCGCGGTTATGCATAGAGCGGCCATTGCCTTGAACAGAGTGCGAGCCATTGCATCCCAGCAATAGCATGACTACTATTACTATTGCAACACGGGGTTTGTAGATTTTGTTTTTCATGGTTTGGTTTTCAAAAAAATAACACAGTAAGCGGCTAAATTTACCGCCAGTTCACGGAGCCATATAACGTTCCTAAGTCAATTTATATTGCAAATGTGCACATTGTTGTGCCAAACTTTTATAATTTTTTTTCTTCTTTTCGATGATCAAAAACCATGAATCTCAACATTACCTATTTCATTATCATTTTTATCAAATTTATGACTCAAAAAAGACTTAACTTTAAGAAGCTAAAATTTACAGTATGCCCGTGCAGTTTACAATAAAAGTTACGAAGGATATCCTGCAGATGAGTAAGGAGTGTGGTGTTCGGGATGACGTAGCCGCGATTGGAAAAAATTGTGCGATCGCACTTACATTGAAAGATATTTTTCCTGATGTTTTCGTTTCAGGGGACAACATTTATCCATTTGGCAGAGAAGATAAAGATCCGTCTCGCAACATCACTATTCCAATGCCCAAAATAGCCAGAGATTTTGTGAAGGTCTTCGATTCATTGTCTGCTATTCACAATCTCAGGTCACGGCTTCCTGAATTCGAATTTCTAATCGACATACCCGATGATATTATTTCTAAAATTGATATTGAAGAAGTAACAACACTTACGCATCGGGTCGACTCTTCGTGCGCATGCCAACAAAATCCATAATCAAAAACCGGTCTTATCAATCTATTTCTTTCCTTAGTACCTATTATAATTGAGCCCCAAACCTCGTTATTTCCAAATTTAAAATACCTGATCAATAAAAATTCCTTAAATTCATATCGCTTTTTTAAACCCCTTCTTTCTTTATTTCTTCAATTCAAAATTTTTTATATGAAAAAGAATCTTATTAAACAATTGGCCGGTGCAGGATTGCTTGCATTTATCTTTTTATCTTTTCAGTCATTAATCATTAGAAATGATGACACCAAAACGGTTACTGGAGAAATCCTTGATATGAAATGTTATATGGCTTCGGGTGCGCACGGCGACGGCCACAAAGAATGTGCGGCTACTTGCATTAATGGCGGCGCTCCAATGGGCATTCTTAGTGATGATGGTAAAGTTTATCTTTTAGTAGAAAGCAGCAAAAACGCAGATGCTTATGATGAAGCCAAAAAATATGCAGGTGAAAAAGTAACGATAACCGGAACTTTCTCAGAAAAAAATGGCGTACAGGCATTGATTGTAACAGAAGTAAAAGCGAAAGCCTGACAACCGGTATCCGGCGCATCACTGCGTCGTTTCTAAGTTAGATTTGGTCGATGGTCGGTGTGCATTTTCAGCACAGGGTGTCTGACATTTGTCTCCTCCGCTCAAAAACTGCGCAATAAATACAAACATTTAATTCCCTATAGCAGGAAGGCAATCTTTTAAAATATTGGCTTACGAAATATCGGTTAGGCATAACAGTTATTACATAAATCTATGC
>NZ_JBMQQG010000025.1:0-5046 GCF_057362405.1 Ginsengibacter sp. | reverse complement strand
CGCCCGGATTGATTGTTTAAATGAGTTAAGTTTAGCCTACACCTATTTGCAATTAGATTCGGCTACCTTATATGCAAGCGAAGCAATTAAGGAGTCGTTACGAATTAATTACCAATCGGGACTGATCATGTCCATGAATAACAAGGCACGCATTGCAGGCCTGGGTTTTCGCGATTTTCCATTACAGGAAAAAATTTGTCTTCAAACAATACAATTAGATAAAAACGAAAGCAATAAAAAAGAATTGGTGGAAACGTATATGACCCTGGCATTAGCTTATTTCTGCCAGGGTAATTTCGATAGTGCAACGGATGCATGTAACAAAATAATTCAGCTTTCACAAATTACTGGTAACAAAAAAGCCCTGGGTGAAGCGACAACGTTATTGGGATCCATTAGTTTTGAAAGCGGGAATTATGAAAAATCATTCGAATACTTTAACCAAAGTCTGGCGATATTTAAAAGCGCTAAGGATTCGTTTAATACTGCAATTGTATTAGCCAAGATCGGTGACCTATATCATTTAGCGGGTGATAGTAAAACCGCGTTGAATTTCTATTCTCAAAGTTTGGTGTATCCACAGGGCTCCTCTTTAACCTGGCATCCGTTGGTAGACCTTGGCGATACTTATTATTTACTGGAACAATTTGATTCATCATTATATGACCAGGAAAAATATCTGCAGACCATCAAATACATGACCATAAGAAGCAACTATACAACGCTTCCCCGCATCCTTGTTGCAGAAAAGCATATTTCATCTAAAGAATATAAACAGGCGCTTACCATACTTATTGCTGAACTGAAACTTTCGGAAAAGAATAATGATAAGAATCGAATAATGCGATTGCTGCTTGACATTGGTAAGGCTTACGGAGGAGAAAAAAATTATGAAAATGCACTCACTTATGCCAGGGATCTTTTGCAGAATGCAAAAAGTCACAATGAAAAACAATACATCCGGGACGGGTATAAATTAATGTCAACTTTGTATGAATCGGTGCATCAGGTTGACAGCGCATATTATTATTACCGGCAGTACAACTTAATGAAGGAATATGTAGCAGTTGAAGATTTCAGTAAAAAGCTCGCTATATATAAAGCGGTTACCGAAAATGAAAAAAGGCAGGCTCAGATAGAATTGCTCAACAATGAAAAAGTGATCAATCAACAACAGTTCCTTATCACTAATCAACGTTTAAAGAATACATCAATTCTAAAAAATATTTTGATCATTGGCGTTTTTGTCCTGGCATTACTTGGTTTTATAATCTTCAGGAATGTTACGCTGAAAAGAAGGAATGAGGCAACCCGGCATGAGATTATAGAAAAGGAATTAACGCTGCAGAAACTTGAAAGTGAAAGAGCCAAAAGCGAGATGCAGCAAAAGGCATCCGAATTAGAAATGCAGGCGCTTCGTGCACAAATGAATCCCCATTTTATTTTTAACTGTCTTAATTCTATCAATAGATTTATTATTGCGAACGATGCAGCAATGGCTGCGGATCATCTTACAAAATTTGCAAAACTCATCCGCATAGTTTTAGAACAATCTGGAAAGTCTTTTATTTCGCTTGAAGATGAATTGGCTTGCCTGCGATTATATATGGATCTTGAGACGCTTCGTTTTGAAGTTCCTTTTATCTATGAAATCGACACCAATCAAATTGATACATCATCAGTACTAATCCCTTCTTTATTAATCCAACCATTTGTTGAAAATGCAATCTGGCATGGTTTGCAAGGGAGTAAAAATATTAATAATAGGATCAGCATTAACTTGAATCTCGAAAACGGAATACTACATTGCAGTATTATTGACAACGGGATGGGGAGGATGAATAAAAATGAAGTAGCTGCAAAACAGGAAAGGACTAAAAAATCTCTTGGCATAGAATTAACCAGAACCCGGTTGCAACTGATAGATTCTTCGAAAAGTAATGAGGTTGGAATAGTCATTCACGATTTAAAAAATGATTTGGGAGAAAATGCAGGAACTTGTGTAGAAATAAATATTCCTGTAAAAGATATTTGATTTATGATTAAGGCAATTATAATTGATGACGAAAAACATTGCATCGATAACTTGCAGTGGCAACTGCAGCAATATTCCCCGGAAGTAGAAATAGTTGCTACTTGCGGTGATGCAGAAAGCGGATTGCAACAAATACAACGGGAACAACCCCAACTCATTTTCCTCGATGTTGAAATGCCCGGTATGACCGGCTTTGAAATGCTTGAGGCACTAAAGGAAATTAATTTCGATATTATTTTTACTACTGCGTTTGACCAATATGCAATTCGTGCTATAAAATTTGGTGCGTTAGATTATCTCGTGAAACCTATTGATAAAGACGAGTTGCGCGAAGCGGTAAATAAACATTTGCAACATGAGCAACGGGATTCATTAAAACAACTTACGGCTTTACTAAGCCATATCAAGAAGAGCAACGATCTTTCTTTTCAAAAAATTGCACTGCCAACGATGCATAGCTATGAGCTGGTTCCCCTGAATAATATTGTCGTTTGTGAAAGCAATAGCAATTACACCGATGTGCGTTTGAATAGTGGACAGCATTTCCTTATTTCTAAAACATTGAAACAAATAGAAGACCTGCTGGATATGCCTCCGTTCTTTAGGGTTCATAATTCCTATCTTGTAAATCTCCAGTACGCGATCCGTTATGTGAAAGGCGAAGGAGGTTATTTGGTTTTGAATAATGATATGACGGTTCCTGTCGCACGTTCTAAAAAAGAAGAGTTGCTTGAATTAATTACCCATCTTTCGGCTTAAAAAAATTCCTTCCGTCAATCTCTCATTTGTTCCCGCAAAATTCTCATTTCCGGTGATAAAATTTTTAAAGGAGGTATAGATTTAATCAATCATTAAATAAACTTTAAAAATTATTATTATGAAAACAAAAATTATTTACCAGGCATTTATCAAAACCATTTTTGGCGTAGCATTAATTACGACATTCGTTAGTTGCAAAAAAGAGGCAATTCCTCCGGATGATTCCGCCTATGATTTAAATGTTGTTCTTCGTGGAGACGCTAAATCTATGCCTGGTAGCTCCGGCTTTATCGAGTTTCGCCAGGATCCCGATACTGCCAGGATTGTCGACTTGAATACCTGGGTTCACCACCTGCAACCTAATCATTCCTACCTGCTGCAGCGTGCTGTAAATCCAATTACCGATGCAGACTGCTCAAGCACCGCATGGCTTACGCTTGGTTTGGGATTGACGCCACAAGATATCAGGACAGACAATCATGGCGACGGACATGCTGATTTGTGGCGTGCAATTACTTCCATTGCCCGCGGCACAAAATTTCATATTCATTTTCAAATAGTGGATGGAGTAACATTGGCCACAGTATTAACCAGCGATTGTTATGATTATACGGTGAGATAACATTTCGAAGTCTCTTATATAAGTGTTATGTTTATTTTTATGGTCGCGGCAGCAAAATTGTTGCCGCAACCATTTTTTGTTGCCGTTACAATTTTATAATTATCTGTTTGGTTTCTCCAACTTACTCACTACGCCCATTCTTCTCAAAAAATTCCTGTTTGATCTTCTGTGCATTAACTGGTGTACTAACGAAAAGATTACCGGAAGAATTAACAGTGTTAGGATGGTTGATGTAACCAACCCTCCAATTACAACTATGGCTAACGGTTTTTGTGTTTCACTGCCAATGCCATGAGAAATCGCTGCCGGTAACAAACCTATGGCTGCCATTAATGCTGTCATAACGACCGGGCGTACGCGTGAAATAACGCCTTTGTAAATGGCATCATCCAGATGCATTTTTTCCTCGAGATTTTTTCTGAATACGCTTATAAGAATTACGCCATTCTGGATACAGACACCAAACAATGCAATAAAACCAATACCGGCGCTGATGCTAAAGTTAAAGCCTGTAATATGCAATGCGAGGATACCACCAATTAAAGCGAACGGAACATTTAATAAAGTAAGAAGTGCATCTTTCACATTATTGAATGTTATAAATAGAATTAGAAAAATGGCGAGCAGGCATATAGGCACCACCTGCGATAATGTTTTGGAAGCTCTTACCTGGTTTTCAAACTCGCCGTTCCATGTTGTATAATAACCTCTTGGCAGATGAACATTTGCGTTTACCCTTGACTGTGCATCGGCAATGGTGCTTCCCAAATCACGACCGCGATTAGAAAATTTTACTGCGATATAACGTAGATTATTATCCCTATAAATGAAGGCAGGCCCCGTAATGGTTTTTATATCCGCGATTTCTTTTAAAGGAATTTTGCTGTTGTCCTTTCCCGGCATCATCAGGTTTTCAATGGCTTCCTGATCCACGCGGTAGGGCTTTTCGTATCGCACCCGTACATCAAATTTTCTTTCGCCTTCATACAGTTGTGTTGCCGCTTTACCCCCAATAGCCATTTCTATTACGCTTTGCGCATCAGCCATTACAATTCCATATTTTGCCATCTTTTGCTGATCGAGTTCTATCCTGAATTCAGGCTGCCCGAGATTTCTCTCCACCCCAAGATCTTCTATGCCATTTACATTTTTTAATTGCGCCATCACATCGTTTGCCGCTTTGTCAAGTACTTTGAAATCACTCCCGAAAATTTTTACAGCAAGTGACGCATTTACACCTGATACGGCTTCTTCCACATTATCGCGTATCGGTTGAGAATAATTAAAAACAATGCCCGGGTATTTTTTAAATTGCGTATCCATTTCTGCAATCAATTCGTCTTCGCTTATTTTTCTTTTCCATTGTTTTTCGGGATACAGGTCTACCTGGGTTTGCACGTTATAAAAACCTTTTGGATCTGTACCATCATTGGGTCTTCCAACCTGTGCCAGCGTTTGTTTTACTTCGGGAAATTTATGCAGGATAGCTACCATTTTATTACTGATTTCATTGGCTTCCGGCAAACTTACACTCATGGGTAGTTCTGCCTCCACCCAAAGTGCGCCCTCATTTAATTGGGGTAAAAATTCAGTCCCCAAAAACTTTGCGGAAAAAAAAGTGATTAGCATG